>CAZNWW010000091.1:3895-10089 GCA_964576155.1 uncultured Myxococcales bacterium
CGCCGGTGGGGATGTACTGGCAGAAGTCGTTGATGCAGAGATCGTCGGTGCAGACGTCGTCCCCGTCGTCGCACTCCGTGTCGCTCTCGCAGCAGAGGTTGTAATGCTCGCAGACGTTCGCATCGGTGCAGACGTCCTGGGTGCAGATGCCTCCGTCGTCACACTCCGTGGAGGTCAGGCAGCACCCGTCGATGGGCGGGAACTGGCAGACCGCGTTGGAGCCGGGGCATACGTTAGCTGTGCAGGCGTTGCCGTCATCGCAGTCCTCGTCCGCTGAGCAGCAGCTCTGGCTGAAGACCACGGTGTCTATCCCGGCCCAGTAGGTCGCGCCCGGCGATGGGTTGACCTCGTACACGAAAGCCACCGGGCCCGGATCTCCGGCATAGGCGCTCAGGTCCAGAGCTACCGGAAGGTAGTTGTTCAGGGTCGCACAGCCGCTCCAGACGACCTCGTTGCCCACCTTCACCCGGAACTCGTTCTGGTCGCAGTCCCCGGAGGTGCCCATGCTGAGCTTCACGGCAAAGCTCAACGTCGCCCCCACCGGCGGAATCTCGGTCACTGCGAGGGTTGCGGTGGCTGTGAAACTCCCCGAGGGCTCCACCGCTTCGAGGATCATGGCCTTCGCGCCGCCGTAGGCGTCGCCCACCTCCACTTCGAAGCCAACCCCCACCAGGGTGGACTCCAGGGTGAAGTCCGGCGTCGCCTCGTCTTCGAAGGTCTCGTCCACCAGCTCCTCGACGCAGCACCCATCCGCGCCGGTGGACACGAAGTAACAGGCCCCGTCGATGCATTGATCCGCGGTGCATTGATCATCGCCGTCATCGCAGTCTTCATCCGCCGCGCAACAGAGGTTGATATAGACGCAGGCCTGCTCGCTGCAGAGGTCCTTGGTGCAGGGGTCCGTGTCGTCGCACTCCACGTCGACCTGGCAGCAGCCCTCCGTGCCCGTGGGCAGGTAGGTGCAGAGGTTGTTCTTGCACACATCCACGGTGCAGATCTCATCCTCGTCCGCGCATTCATCACTGGTGTTGCAGCAGGCCGGGTCCGGATCGGGCTGGCTGTAGCAGGCGTTGTCGCCACAGAACTCCAGGGTGCAGCCGTCCCAGTCCTCGCATTCAGCAGGGGTCAGGCAGCATTCCGCATCCCAGGTGTACACGCATTCCCCCTCGACGCAGTCCCCGTCCAGGCAGGGCGAGGGGGTGAAGCAGTCCGACAGCCCGGCGCAGGTCGAGGGCTCGCATGCGCGCTCGACGGTGACGTCGTCCAGGTAGACGCCGCCGCCGAAGTTCTCCTTCTCGTCGTGGGTGTCGAAGAGGAAGGCCAGGGAGATCGACTCGCCGGCGAAGGGGGTCAGGTCGACGGTGATGAGATTCCAGGCGCCCATGGAGACGTTGAAGTCGTCCTTGGCCCAGACCGGGTAGTCTTCGTCCCCGGCCTGCACGAAGATCACCAGGTAATCTGACCAGATCCCTTCCTCGACGTCGATCCAGGCCTGGAGAGCCAGGGTATGTGCATACCCCGCCTCCAAGGTAAATGGTGCGGAGATGAAGCGGGAAGCCACCCGGTGATCGTTGTGGTAGTTGTCCATGCCCGGGTCACCGAAATAGAGGCTCGCCGCGCCTGACTTGGCGAAGTCATCCACGACCTGCCACGTCAAGGGCGTAAGCTCGGGTGCGTCCGGGTAGGAGTTGATCAGGTCTTCGACGGTCCCGCCGACGAGGGGGTCATCTCCTTCGAAGCCCAGCTCGAAGGGGAACTGCCCCGGGCAACAGTCCTCGATGACGGAGTACACGCAGCCGATCTCGGGATCGCATTCGTCGAGGGTACAGGGGTCTCCGTCGTCGCAGCCCTCAGCGCAGGGCCCTGTGTCCGGAACGATCTCGGGGATCACGTCCCCTTGGAACTCTGGCTCGAGGTCTTCGGGAACATCCGGAGGCTGCACATCCGAAGGGAGGTCGGGCCCGATCTCGGGAATCATGTCGCCGGGAGGTGTGTCGATGACCATGTCGCCATGACCGAGGTCCGACAAGACATCGCCGGGAAGGGTGTCGCCACCTGTGCTGTCATCACCGCCGGCACAGGCGATCAAAGCGCAGAGGAACAGGACAGGCAGGAACCGCAAGACGCGGCGAAGGACAACGACGGGGGCGGGATGCAACATGGCGACCTCTTTCGTATCTCGCATTTCTTCAAATACAGGTGCGCACGAGGCGCACGAGCGATCGCAGTATACTCGGGTGCCCTGCGGATTCAACGCCAGCGCTGCGGAAAGGCATCAGCTTGCAAATCTGCTGGTCCTTGCTATCTTTAATGTGAGGCGTAGACATGAAAGATCACGATGAGAAGAAAAACCTGGTCAGGGAGCGTGTACGGCGCCAGGCCCGGCAATCAGCCAAAGACCTGGTCGCTGGACTCACCCGCAAGGCCCGCCAGGACGTCTACGAACGGCTCAAGCAGCTCGATCGGAATCGGTTCCTCGGCGAGGACATGGCCTGGTCACCCCCCTGCGGGACTCGCCTGGACAACGCCGACGGCCTGGAGAAGGGTGTCGTCACCCTCTTCTCCCGTTGGAGCACCCAGGCCCGCATGGCCGCGGCCCGAGGAGACAAGGTCCGCGCCAGGTCCCTCGCAAGCCGCCTCTCGAGTCTGCCTCTGGAGACCCTCCCGCAGCTGCGTCAACGGCTCGCAAAGCTCCTCGAAGAGATGGCCTGACGAGGGCCCGAAAGAAGCACATTCTTCCCCCCGAAAAACCGCTTGACAATCCAAGACACTTTGCGTAAAAACTCCAGGCTCAGTTTGACGCTCGTGGTGAGCGGTCTTTGACATTCTGCGCTGGCGTAGCTCAATTCGGTAGAGCAGCTGATTTGTAATCAGCAGGTTACGGGTTCAAGTCCCCTCGCCAGCTCTCCGCCGAAAGGGGTCGGACGACGACGGCGGGGTTCCCGAGTGGTCAAAGGGAGCAGACTGTAAATCTGCCGCCGGACGGCTTCGGTGGTTCGAATCCACCCCCCGCCACCATTCACTTCCCAAAATGCGGGAGTAGCTCAGTTGGTAGAGCATCAGCCTTCCAAGCTGAATGTCGCGGGTTCGAGTCCCGTCTCCCGCTCCAGCGGGCGGTTGACTTCTAGCGACGCTTCCAATGATGGGACGGTTTTATCAGCCTACGTAGCTCAGTAGGTAGAGCACGTCCTTGGTAAGGACGGGGTCACCAGTTCAAATCTGGTCGTAGGCTCCAAGCTTGGTGTCAAGGCAAGGACCCGGGTGGATACCGAAGAACGCAACGCATCCAGCGCAGAAAACGAGAAGGAGAGAGGATCATGGCAAGGCAAAAGTTCAAGAGGACCAAGCCCCACGTCAACGTGGGCACGATCGGTCACGTCGATCACGGCAAGACCACGCTGACCGCGGCGATCACCCGGGTCCAGGCGAACAAGGGTCTGGCCACGTACATCAGCTACGACCAGGTCGCCAAGGCCTCCGAGTCCCAGGGCCGGCGTGACCCCACCAAGATCCTGACGATCGCGACCTCCCATGTGGAGTACGAGTCGGACAAGCGGCACTACGCTCACGTGGACTGCCCGGGTCACGCGGATTACATCAAGAACATGATCACCGGCGCGGCGCAGATGGACGGCGCCATTCTGGTGGTGGGCGCCGACGACGGCCCCATGCCCCAGACCCGTGAGCACATCCTCCTGGCCCGCCAGGTGAACGTGCCCGCAGTGGTCGTCTTCCTTAACAAGGTGGACAAGGTGGACGATCCTGAGCTCCTCGAGCTGGTCGAGCTCGAGGTCCGGGAGCTCCTGTCCGATTACGACTTCCCGGGCGACGATCTCCCCGTGATCCACGGCAGCGCCTGGGACGTCCACCAGGCCGACGGCGACCCCAAGTCGGAGCCGGCCAAGGCCATCACTGAGTTGATGGACGCCCTGGACAGCTACATCCCCGAGCCCGTGCGCGACCTCGACAAGCCCTTCCAGATGCCTGTCGAGGACGTCTTCTCCATCAAGGGCCGCGGCACCGTGGTCACCGGTCGTGTCGACCAGGGCCAAGTCCGGATGGGCGACGAGATCGAGATCATCGGCCTGCAGGAAGAGTCCCGGAAGACCGTGGTCACCGGGGTCGAGATGTTCAGGAAGATCCTCGAGGTCGGGCAGGCCGGCGACAACATCGGCGTGCTCCTCCGCGGCGTGGATCGCAAGGACGTCGAGCGCGGCATGGTGATGGCGGCCCCCGGCAGCATCAAGCCCCACCGTAAGTTCAAGGCGCAGGTGTACGTGCTGACCGAGAAGGAGGGTGGTCGCCACACCTCCTTCGTGACCGGCTACCGGCCGCAGTTCTACTTCAGCACCACCGACGTGACCGGCTCCATCGTCCTCCCCAAGGACCGGCGGATGGTCATGCCCGGCGACCATGCGAACTTCGACGTGGAACTGATCGCCCCGGTGGCGATGGAAGTCGAGAAGCGCTTCGCTATCCGTGAGGGCGGCCGCACCGTAGGCGCCGGCGTAGTGACCGACATCATCGACTAGCAGCAGCGGCGAGCACAGAGACCCGAGGGGCTCAGGCTCCTCGGGTTCTTTCGCGGGAGAACGGTCATGGCCAAGGCATCCAAGGGAAATCGTGTCGTCATCCATCTGGAGTGCACGACCTGTCGAAAGTCGGGGATCCCCGGCGTATCCCGTTACGCCACGGAGAAGAACCGGCGGAAGACCACGGGCCGACTCGAACTGAAGAAGTACTGCCGCTACGAGCGGAAGCACACGGTACATAAAGAGACCAAGTGATCGTGTGGTTGACCGAGGGCCAGTAGCTCCAATTGGTAGAGCATCGGACTCCAAATCCGAGGGTTGGGGGTTCGAATCCCTCCTGGCCTGCCGAGACTGAGAAAGAGGACGAGCGATGAACCTGCAACGCTATGTGAACCTGTCGTTCGTGATCGTCGGACTACTTGTCTGGGCGATCCTGGCGTCATTCTTCGGGTTCGTCTTCGAGGTCACCAATCCAGACCTGGACAAGCACCTGATCGGTGCTGGTTTCAGGCTGTCGAACCTGCTCGGGCTTCTCACCGGCATCGCTACCGCGCTGGGGCTCAAGCTGAACAAGAACGTCAACACCTGGGCGGTCGAGGTGACCAACGAGCTGAAGAAGGTCACCTGGCCCACGTGGGAAGAGACCCGTCTGGGCACGATCGTGGTGATCATCACCTCCATCGTGGTGGCCCTTATTCTCGGATTCTTCGACTACGTCTGGGCCTTTGTTACCACCCAACTCTATGGGATCGTCTGAGACTATGACTGACGGACCGGACATCCAGGAGCCCCAGGACGGCGAGCTCCCGAGCGAGGACGAAGCCCAGGAGAAGCCACCGAGCCCCTACGAGCTGAAGTGGTACGTCGTACACACCTTCAGCGGGTACGAGCCCAGGGCGAAGCTCCTCCTGGAAGACCGTATTCGTACCTTCGGGCACGAAGACAAGTTCGGCAAGATCCTGGTTCCGACGGAGACGGTGGCTGAGGTAGTCGGCGGGAAGAAGAAGACATCCCAGAGGAAGTTCTTCCCGGGGTACATCATCGTCGAGATGCACGTCGACGAAGAGACCTGGCACCTCATCAAAGACACCGAGAAGATCACAGGCTTCGTGGGTGGTGCCAGGAAACCCCGGCCTATGAAGGATAAAGAAGTCCGCCGCATCACGCAGCAGATGGAGGAGGGAGAGAAGGAGGCCAAGCCCATCCACACCTTCGAGGAAGGTCAGTCGGTACGGGTAATCGAGGGTCCCTTCGTGAACTTCTCTGGAACCATCGACGAGGTCAAGGCGGAAAAACGAAAGCTCCGGGTCCTCGTCACCATCTTCGGGCGCAGCACGCCTGTCGAGGTCGACTTCATGCAGGTCGAAAA
This sequence comes from uncultured Myxococcales bacterium, assembly GCA_964576155.1. GTDB lineage: Bacteria > Myxococcota_A > UBA9042 > CAIXZC01 > CAIXZC01 > CAZNWW01. The sequence continues at coordinate 9,797 of CAZNWW010000091.1, forward strand.
GGTCTGAGGTAGGTCAACATGGCTAAGAAAGAGATCGGTAAGATCAGGCTTCATATCCCCGCCGGCAAGGCGAACCCCTCCCCCCCCGTGGGCCCGGCCCTTGGTCAGCACGGCGTGAACATCATGCAGTTCTGCAAGGCGTTCAACGCGCAGACCTCGGACCAGGAAGGGATGCTCATCCCGGTGATGCTCACGGTCTGGACGGACCGCTCCTTCACCTTCGTGACCAAGACCCCCGTGACGTCGGTCCTCATCAAGAAGGCCGCGGGCGTTGAGAAAGGGTCCGGGGTTCC
>CAZNWW010000092.1:0-2635 GCA_964576155.1 uncultured Myxococcales bacterium
TTCAAGCTCCTCTACTTCTTCTCCCTGGCGACCATCACCCTCGCCGGTGTCCTCCTCGCCGCGGTCGCTGTCGTGGATATTGCCGTCAGTCGCAGGCGGGAGGCGCCGTTCCCGGCGATCATTCGCGATATCCTGGTTGTAATCACCTATCTGGTGGCTCTCTTCGTGGTCCTTGGGAACCAGGGACTGGATCTCACGGCGATCCTGGCCTCCGCCGGCTTCGTCGGCCTCTTCGTCGGTCTCGCGATGCAGGACACCCTGGGTAACCTGGTGTCCGGCCTCGCCATGCAGGTGGAGAAACCCTTCGACGTCGGTGAGTGGGTGAAGTTCTCCGACCAGGAAGGCGCGGTGATCGAGATCAACTGGCGTTCGGTGACCATCGAGACCTTCTGGGCGGATATCGTCACGATCCCGAACACGGTGATCACCAAGGCGCCGATCATCAACTACTCGCGTCCCGCGCGTAACCACCGGCGCAAGCTGAACGTCGGTCTGCCCTATGGAGCTCCACCCGAGAAGGTCAAGCGCGTGATCATGGACGTCCTAAGGCGGGTCCCGGCGGTCTCAATGGAGCCGGTCCCTCGGATCCTCCTGAAGCAGTACCAGGACTTCTCCGTCCGCTACAAGATCCTGTTCTTCATCGAAGACTTTGATGAGCGTGAGTTCATCGAGGACGAGGTGATGAGCAGGATCTGGTACGCGCTGAAGCGCGCAGGCATACGGATCCCGTTCCCCATCAGCGACGTCTACCTCCGCCAGATCAAGGAGGAGGAGGTGACCGAGGACCAGCGGGCCGAAGGGCGCGAAGTCAGGTCGATCCTCGAGCGGGTCTCCTTCTTCCGACCTCTCTCCGATGAGGAGATGGACTACCTGGCCTCGACCGGGCGGCGCGAGTTCTGCCCCGCTGATGAGATCGTGGTACGCCAGGCCGACCCCGGGCATAGCTTCTACGTGATCCTGGACGGCACCGTGTCCATCGACGTCAAGGGCCCGGGCGGTGAAGAGACCCGCGTGGCGCGTTTGTCCAGGGGCGACTACTTCGGTGAGATGTCGCTCATGACGGGTGAGAGGCGCAGCGCCACGGTCCGCACCCTGCGAGACACCGAGTTCCTGGTGATCGACAAGACCGTCTTCAAGAAGATCATCGAGAGTCACCCCGAGGTGGTCGGTCGGATCAGCGAGCTCATCGTCGCCCGTCGCCTCCAGATCGCCGAAGAGTCAGCCCGCTCTGCGAAGCAGGCCGACGACGATGCCGGCCGCTCCGATCAGGATCAACGCACCCTCATGTCCCGGATCATGCGGTTCTTCTCGACGGACTGATCAATCTGCGGGGGTCTCGGCAGCGTCCTCGATGCGGAGACGCACCATGCGCACCCGGACCTGGTTGGCGTCCAGTACCGTGAACATGAAGCGCTTGGATCCCTCGCGGAGGGGGACATCCCAATCCAGCTCCTGGCCCTTCTCGGGTACGTGGCCTGCGAGGACCATCATGAGGCCGCCGACGGAGTCCACATCGAGATCCTCGGGGAGATCCATGTCGAGCTCCTCAGCGAGATCGTCGATGGAGAGCTTTGCGCGTACCCGGTAGCTCCCGTCGGGGTCGCGGATGAAGAGATGCTCGGTGCGGTCGAACTCGTCGTAGATTTCTCCCACCATCTCCTCGATGACGTCCTCGAGGGTCACGATCCCTGCGGTGCCGCCGTATTCGTCCACCACGATGGCGATGTGGATCTTGTCCCGGCGGAACTCCTGGAGGAGCTGGTCGAGCAGCTTGGTCATCGGGACGAAGTACGGGGGCCTGACGAACTCCCGGAGGTTGAACGGCTTGCGGTCGACCGCGTGGAGGTACGGGATCAGATCCCGGGCGTAGAAGACGCCGATGATGTTATCCAGGTTCTCCTGGAATACCGGATACCGTGAGAAGCCCCGGTTGTCGATGAACTCGAGGACCTCGTCGAGGCTCAGGGTGTCCTCGAACCCGAGGAGATCCGTTCGGGCGACCATGATCTCCTTGGCCATGGTCTCGTCAAGGTCGAGCACCCCGGAGAGCATGGCCTCCTTCTCCGCATCCAGGCTGCCCTCCTCGGTGCTCTTCTGGATCATGAACTCGATCTCCTCCTCCGTGACCGTCGGACCGTTTTGGGAGAGGGTCCCGCCGCTGAGCTGTACGAGACCCCGGGTGGTGAGGGAGAGGAGCTTGGAGAGGGGCCAGCTGATGTAGAAGAAGAGCCCGAGGATCGGGAGGACGCCGACGACCTTCTCTGCGTTGTGTCTGGCCCAGGTCTTGGGCAGCACCTCGCCGAAGACGAGGATGAGCAGGGTCATGATGCCCACGGCAAGACCGATGGCGGCGCTGGCGCTGTCGACAACGCCGACGAACCGGAGGCCACGCATGGCGAGGTCCGTCGCCAGGGAGGAGGCCAGGATGTTCACCAGGTTGTTGCCTACGAGGATGGAGCCCAGGACGAGATTCGGCTGCTTTTGCCAGCGCTCCAGGTACCCCACGCCCCAGGGGCGGCGGTCGATGAGGCCCTGGAGCCGTGCGTCCCAAAGGCTCGTGAGCGCGGTCTCCGAGCCGCTGAACATACCAGAGGCGACCACGCACACGAGGATGATTATGGATTCTGTGACCAGG
>CAZNWW010000092.1:2645-5724 GCA_964576155.1 uncultured Myxococcales bacterium
TGGCAAGACTTCACGGTCCTGTCGTTGATCATCTCTCCACATTTGTATCCTGGAAGCGCGAGAGAGGTCAAGAAGGAAAGGGCTAAATCGTACTGTTGCGGTTCCGTAACTTGAGCCCTATAATTCAACTCCGGATACCCCGGGGGGGGAGAGAGGAGACCGACCAATGACCAATACGCAAGATCCGAAAAACCGCAGAGAGGCACATCGCGCCGCAGTCGCCTTCGATCTCACCGTGCAAGCGCAGGGAGAAGATGGCCACCAGTTCTATACAGGTCTCATCAAGGACATGTCTGCGGGCGGCTTGTTCATCGCCACCAGGGACTACCTGCCCGCCATAGGGGACAAGTTCGTGCTCAGGTTCGCTTTTCCGCCGGAGGTGGTGGAGCCCGTGGAGGTCACCGTCGAAGTGCGGTGGCAGCGGATTGACCAGTACAACGTCGACTATCCCACCGGAATCGGTGTGAAGTTCGTGGACCTCGACGACGACCTCGCTGCCAAGATCGGCGTCTTCGTCGCCGACAAGGATGTCCTCCTCTACGACGACGACGCGTACTCCGAGTGGGGTGAGACCGACGCCTAAAGGGTGTCGAGCTTCCAGGTAAGATCCACGGACGCCGCAGGGCTCCGCATCCGGAGCCGGAACCACGACAGCGACGGATCGACCACCGGCCGGGGCAGCCCATCGTCGCCCCGGTAGGTCGGGTAGCGCGGGAAGTATACCCAGTAGCCGATGCTGAAGTGCTTCAGATGGGGGAAGAAGTGGGTGAGGACCGGCGGCTGCCCCCGGACCGCGACCACGCGCTCCGGCGGGACCTTTTCGCCGCGGTCGGTCTCGAGGTAGAGCCGCCACATGGAGTCGTGCTGGTCCAGGTCGTTCCAGTCGCGGTCCTGAGTGGAGACCGCCACGAAGAAGACCTCGCTGCGCGCTGTCTCGTCTGTGCGGCCCTTCCGCCAGACGGCCAACTCAGTCTCTGTGGGCGAGAACACCCGGCGGCGCTCCGCAGCCATGGCCTCGATGAACCGCGGGGAGAGGTAGGTAGCGGACGCGGTGATGCGGCTCTCGAGCTTTCGGTACACCTTGGTCTTACGGGTCCAGGTGGCGAGCGCGTCGTCGTAGTCCGCGGCCGGGGTGCCCGCGGGGTGGGGGGCCAGGTTCGGCGCGGCGGCACCGCAGGCGGTGAGGACGAGGAGCAGGATGGGGAGCAGGATGGGGAGCAGGATGGGGAGCATCGTGGGAGCCGTCGAGATTCGCGGCCTGGGCATCATGATTTCTTCTTCTTGCCGCCCTTCTTCGCTTTGGATACGCGGGGCGCGGGGGCCTTGGAGACCTCAACGACCTCGGGCTCATCGACCTCGTCCTCGCCCTCGTCCTCGACGACGGAGGGGGTGGTCTCCTTTGCGGGCCGCGTATAGCTGTAGCTGGATCGCCTGGTGGACGTTTCCGAGCGAGGCACATCGGCCTCCTCATTTACATCCGCGGCGCCTGCGTCTCCGCCGCTCATTCGGATGTCAGCGTTGAGGATCGCGCCGTCGGAGACCAGAATCCGGGGGGAATTCACCCGGCCCAGGATCCGACCGGTCTGAGCGACCTCCAGGGCATCCATGGCCTTCAGGTCACCCTGGAATGTGCCGGCGACCACTGCGTGGTTGGCCGTCACGTCTGCCTCGACCACGCCGTCTGTTTCGATGAAGAGGACCGCGTCTACCTGGAGGGTGCCCTCCACCCGTCCTTGGACCACCAGATCCTGCTTGGAGTGAATCTCTCCGTTGACCACGGTGTCAGGTCCGATGACTGTCCTGGGTGTGTTCTTCTCGCTCATGGCCACGTGTTCCTCCCTCGTCCTTACTCGCTGTCGGGGACGTCCATCTCGACGTCCATCTCGACGTCCATCTCGACTTGGCCGCGGAAGAGCGCGCCGTCGGAGATCAGGATCCGCTGGGATCGGATATCTCCCAGCATCTTCCCGCCGGCCTTGATCTGGCAGCGCTCCCGCGCACCGACGTCGCCCTTCATGATTCCGGCGACGTCCACTACTGCGCCCTCGACCTGCCCCTCGACGAGGCCGCCCTCGGCGACGAGGACGTTGCCCCTGAGCCGCACCTTGCCGCGGACCAGGCCGCGCACGCTGAGGTCGTCTGTTCCGGAGATCTCACCATCCACGATGAGGGTGGGTCCGATGATCGTCTCAGCCATCGGTCTCGCCCCCTTCGGCATCCATTCGGATGGTGCCGTCGAACACCGCGTCGTCTTCGACGATGAGCCGCGGGGTCGTAATCTCACCGGTGATCCGACCTCCGGCCCGGATAGCGACCAGGTCGCCGGCCACGATGCGGCCCGAGAGGGTGCCCTCCACGGTCACTGCCTGTACGAAGATCTCGGCCTCGACCGTGGCGGTCTTCCCGACCACCAGGAGGTTCTGGAGGACGATCTTCCCGTCCACGCGGCCCTCCACGAGGAGGGGTTCCTTGCCTTCGATTGTGCCGGACACGCGGGTGCCTTCGGCGATGATGTCGCGAATCTCGGTGTCCATGGTTCCCGTCTCCCAGGTTCCGAACTGGATAGGCCTGTACTGTCTGTGTGGCACTGCATGGGGCCAAAGTCAACCAGGAAACGGCTTAGTCCGCGGCGCCCTTCCGGCCTTCCTCGACTTCGAGGATCTGCTGGTTCTTGTAGTAGCCGCAGTGGGGACAGACGTGGTGGGGCAGCTTGGGCTGACCGCAACGGCTGCAGCTCGCAGGGCTGCGAACGGCGATCTTGCTGTTGGCAGCACGGCGGCTGTCGCGTTTGCCTCGGGATTTACGTTTCTTGGGGACTGCCATCTGTGTCTCCTTCCTGCTCGGCCTCCATCATCTCCTTGATGTCGGCCAGGGGCCCCCATCGGGGATCGAGGGACCTGGTACAGGTGCATTCGTCTTCGTTTCGGTTCACGCCACATCCGGGGCAAAGCCCCGCGCAGCCTTCTCGACAGACCGGGTAGGGGTTCAGGGCCACCGCCAGGGCCGGCCCCAGCATGGGCCGCAGGTCCACGTTCCGGCCCTGGTACTCTACGATATCGTCAAAGGGCTCATCATCCAG
>CAZNWW010000092.1:5734-8457 GCA_964576155.1 uncultured Myxococcales bacterium
TTCGTTGCCCCCCAGCTTGGTGCCGTTGCGCCCGGCGGGTACGAAGAGGGTCTCCACCCCGGTCGTCCACTCGCCCCGGCTCGGCATTGCGCAGCGGCTGCAATCAAAGGCCCCCGCAACGGACACCGTGAGCGCTACGTGGAGGTTCTCGTCGACCATGAGCACGTGGCCACTGACCTCCCCCCCCCGTGAACCGTCGATCCTGTAGGCGTCAGGCAGAGATGCGCGCACCTCGTCGGGGAGGAGCTTGACGTGGAGGGTCTGCCCGGCCTGCGGCATCTCGTCGAGCCGAAGCAGCAGAGCAGATGAGCTTTTTCTCTTTGGATCCACCACGTTTCCCCTGCGAGTCGGACACAAGGCGGGCGGAGTATAGGTGTTGCACCTTGCCATGTCAAGATGGGAGGGGCCATAATCGGGCCCCATGACTCGGCGGAGGGAAGATGAGCTTCGTCCACCTGCACCTGCACACCCAATTCAGCCTCCTCGACGGCGCTATCAAGCTCGGAGATCTCATCGACCGTGCTCTAGAATACAAGATGCCCGCTGTAGCCATCACGGATCACGGCAACATGTTCGGCGCCGTGAAGTTCTACCAGGCCGCGACCCGGGCCGGACTGAAGCCCATCATCGGCAGTGAGATGTACGTTGCGCCCAAGGGGCGCGAGGACAGGACGGTGCGGAAGTCCTACCACCTGATCCTGCTGGCGAAAGACATCGAGGGTTACCACAACCTCTGCCGGCTCTCGAGCATCGGGTACCTCAGCGGCTTCTACTACGTCCCCCGCATCGACATGGAGGTCCTGCGACAGCACTCCAAAGGTCTCATCTGCACCACCGCCTGCATGGGCGGGGAGATGGGGCAGGCCATCCTCAAGGGCGACACCGACCACGCCATGAAGACAGCCAAGGAGTATGACGAGCTCTTCGGCCGCGGGAACTACTACCTGGAGCTGCAGCACAACGGCTATCCGGAGCAGGAGAAGGTCAACGCGGAGCTGCTCAATATCAGCGACCTCACCGGGATCCCCGTGGTGGCGACCAACGACTGCCACTACCTGGATCAGGAACACGCGGAAGCGCACGAGGTCCTCATGGCGATCCAGACCGGCAAGACCATGGACTCCGAGGATCGCCTCTCCCACGATGCACAGGAGCTCTACTTCAAGTCCCCCGAGATCATGTACCAGCAGTTCAAGGGTCTCGAGCGCGCCCTGGAGGTGACCGAGGAGATCGCGTCGAGGATCGACCAGGAGCTCGACCTCGGTGAGCCCAGGCTGCCCAACTTCGTACCCCCGACGGGGGACGGCCTCGAGGACTACCTGCGTGACCTCACGAACAAGGGGCTTCAGGACCGTCTGGTGACGCTGAAGATCACGGACCCGGAAGAGCGGCAGCGGTACCAGGCGCGCCTGGACCACGAGCTCGGGGTCATCATCAAGATGGGCTTCTCCGGGTACTTCCTGATCGTCGCGGACTTCATCGGCTGGGCCAAGGAGAACGACATCCCCGTTGGCCCGGGACGCGGGTCGGGTGCGGGTTCCCTGGCCGCCTATTCCCTCGGGATTACGGACCTCGACCCGATCCGCTACGGCCTGCTCTTCGAGCGCTTTCTCAACCCCGAGCGCGTGAGCATGCCCGACTTTGATATCGACTTCTGTAAGGACAAGCGGGACCTGGTCATCGACTACGTCGCCGAGAAGTACGGCCGGGATCGAGTGGGCCAGATCATCACTTACTCCAGCCTCAACGCGCGGGGAGTGATCAAGGACGTCGGCCGGGCCCTGGGCATGTCCTTCGCTGACACGGATCGGGTCACCAAGCTGGTGCCCGCGGAGCTCGGCATCGATCTCGAGACCGCCCTTAGAAAGGAGCCCAAGCTCCGCAGCCTGCGGGACAGCGAGCCGCTCTATACCCGGCTCTTCGAGGTCTCCCACGTCCTCGAGGGGCTGCACCGTCACGCGGGGGTCCACGCGGCCGGCATCGTCATCGGTCAGGAACCCCTCACAGAGATCTGTCCCCTGCTCAAGACCAGCGACGGCGACGTGGTCACCCAGTACGCCAAGGACGAGGCCGAGGCCATCGGCCTGGTGAAGTTCGACTTCCTGGGCCTCAAGACCCTGACGGTTATAGACGTGGCCCTGCGCCTCATCGAGGAGACCACCGGCGAACCCCTGGACCTGGCGTCCCTGTCCATGGACGACCGCGGCGTCTACGAGCTGATCTCGAGCGCGGAGACCACGGGGATATTCCAGATGGAGTCCTCGGGCTTCAGGGATCTCGTGCGGCGCCTCAGACCGGACACCTTCGAGGACATCATCGCAGTCCTCGCTCTGTACCGTCCGGGTCCATTGGACGCAGGCATGGTGGACCAGTACGTGCGCCGCAAGCGGGGTGACGAGCCGGTCACCTACTTCCACCCCAGCGTGAAGGAGATCCTGAAGGAGACCTACGGCGTCGTGGTGTACCAGGAGCAGGTCATGCAGATCTCCTCCGCCATCGCGGGGTACTCCCTGGGCCGCGCGGACATCCTGCGCAAGGCCATGGGCAAGAAGAAGATGGAGCTCATCGACGCGGAGCGGGAGCCGTTCATCGCGGCCGCGATCAAGCGCGGGCACAATAAGAAGGAGATGGAAGGCCTCTTCGAGACCCTGGAGGCCTTCGCTCGATACGGCTTCAACAAGTCCCACTCAGCGGCTTACGCGGTGGTCACCTTCCAGACCGCC
>CAZNWW010000092.1:8467-9982 GCA_964576155.1 uncultured Myxococcales bacterium
GCCTACATCAAGGCGCATTTCCCGGTGGAGTTCATCTGCGCGCTGATGACCTGCGATATGGACCGCACGGACAAGATGATCCTGTACGTCTCCGAGGCCAAGCGCCTGGGGATCCAGGTGCGGGTTCCCGACATCAACCGCTCCCGCAAGGATTTTTCAGTAGTGGATGGTGAGATCCTCATGGGCCTCGGCGGCATCAAGAACGTAGGCGGGGCCGCGATCGACGTGATCGTCGAGGAGCGGGAAGCGGAGGGCCCCTTCGAGTCCTTCTACGATTTCTGCATGCGCACGGATCTCCGCCGGGTGAACCGTCGGGTCGTCGAGTCCCTGGTCCACGGTGGCGCGTTCGACGCGTTCGGCGTCAACCGGGCGCGCATCGAGGAGCGCCTGGACGATATCCTCGGAATAGCGCAGAAGGCCCAGAAGCAGAAGGCCACGGGCCAGCTCGCCCTCTTCGGCGGCAGCGCCGATGATTTCAACAAGGATCTCCTCGAGGTCCACAAGGGCGAGAAGATGAGCCGGCGTGAGAAGAAGCTGGCCCTCCAGAAGGAGAAGGAGAACCTGGGATTTTATCTCTCCGCGCACCCCCTGGACGCGCTCAAGGCGGAGATCAATGCCTTCACCTCCCACTCGGTCCTGGGGGTGCAGCGGGCCCTGGCGAACCGCCCGGTACGCGTCGCCGGCGTGGTCTCGGGTTTGAAGGCCAAGCTCCAGAAGAACGGCGGCAAGATGGGTCGTTTCACCCTGGAGGACCAGGAGGGCTTCATCGAGGTCATGGCCTTCTCGAAGGCCTTCGAGGCCGGCCAGGAGAAGCTGGAGGGCAAGGAGCCGGTCCTCATCGAGGGCTCGGTGATGATCGACGGCGACGGCGAAAACACGGTCCACCGGATCCGTGCGGAGAAGGTCCTGACCTTCCCCGAGGTACGCCTGGAGCTGACCCGCCGCGTCCGCCTGCGCATCCAGGAAGGCGTCCACGACACGGACGCCATCACCGGCCTCCGAGAAGTAATGACCTCCAGCGAGGGAGACATCCCCGTAACAGTCCTGGTAGACGTCCCCGGCCAAGGCACCGCAGCCCTGCCCCTGTCCGGAGACTTCAAGGTCCTACCCGACGACGAGTGGGTCACCAGCGCCTTCAAGATCCTGGGCGCCGGCGGTGTAATCTTCGACAAGAAGACCCCGGATGAATGGCTCTCCTCCAAGCCCAAGGTCATGAACTTCCGGCGAGGCGGAAAGGGCGGCGATCGTTTCAGGCGATAGTCCGACCCAGGATCTCCACAACCGGCATTGACCTTGTGGGAGGGCTTTTGTAGCTGAGCTGAGCGGACGCAGTTCGCTCGTGCGAAACTGATGCCCTTTGGGTACAGGCCCGACTGTGGGAGGGGCGTCCACGCCCCGATATCCCTTCCGGTCGCAGCCGGGAGCGATCCAACGCTGGTCCGGGACTCTCGTCTCTGCATGGGGCGGCCCCCCATCCCCCTCCGCGATCGCTTCGCTCTGCTCCAGGGACTTCCC
>CAZNWW010000093.1:0-2483 GCA_964576155.1 uncultured Myxococcales bacterium
TCGCTCGGGCAGTTCGTCGCCAGGGCCGTGTCCCCGCGGCGCTTCTTCGTCGGGCTGCTCGGTGGGTTTGCCGTCGCGGCCTTGCTGCTCGTCGCGCTGGGGATCTACGGGGTCGTCTCGCACGCTGTGGCCCAGCAGACGCGGGAGATCGGGATCCGGATGGCGCTCGGGGCGTCGGCGGGGAGCGAGCAGCTCGACGTGCTCCGGCGGGACTTCACGCTGGCCGGTGCGGGCCTGGCCGTCTTCCTGACCTGGTTCTTCGCGCGGAGTCTCCGTGTGGACATCCCATGGCTCCCGGACAGCCGGCGCGGGGGCGTCGCAGTGCTGGGGGTGGTCCTGCCCCTGTTCACCTCGGCGATGATCACCGGCCTCCACGTGGCCCGCCTCCGCTTCGATCTGGTGCCCACCGCGCTGGTCACCATTCTGGCCGGCCTCGGAGTCGCAGGGGTGGTCTCCCTGGTCTTCCACCGGCGCATTATAGCGTCCGTAGTCTTCACTGCTCTGATTGCGTCGGCGCTGATCCCCCTGCCCCATCTCTGGCGCCCCTACGCGGATCCCATGGAACATCACTTCCTCCTGAACGAGGTCGTCCCCGTCCTCGCCACGCAGGATCCTCGCCCGCGTCTCGTCTTTCCCAAGGAGGCCGAGAAGAGCAAGTCCGTGCCAACGGAGTGGTGGGACTCGTACCTCCCGGCCGTCCAGGTTGTTCCCGATCTCTCGGATCTGGAGGACGCCGATGACGCCAGGGCGCTCTACGCGGTCATCGGGTACACCTGCTCCTGGTCCCATGGTCGTTGGGAGGGAGATCGGTGGTTGGACGAGGAGGGAGTCTCCTGGGCCTCTCCTCCTCCCTACCCTCAGGCAGAACACATCGAAGGCGAGCCGCGCATCCATCCCCGCTGCGCGGCAGCGCTGGCTGGGCATCGCTGGCGGACCATAGCAACCCGGAAGATCCCGCTCTTCGGAATGGAGGGTAACAACACCCGGGTCCACCCGGGACTCGAAGAGGTCACCATCGGTCTCTACCAGGCCGACTCGGCTGGGGAATCCATACACACTCCCTGACAGGTCTGTCCCGCGTAACCCCCGCTGGAGTAAGCGTACTCCACTGATATCACAACGTGTTTTCGTGCGGCCCATGTCCTGGTTCATCCTGCTTTTCAGCAGATCTGGCACGGTAATTGCTCTATCCATCCGGCGAACACAACCCTGCACTGGCGGAGGAGCGATCCCCCGGATCCCACCCGCGAAGTGCGCCCTGACGAGGAGGTGCTGGATGATGTCGAGGACGTGTACGCTGGGACGATGGTTGCTGATCCTGGGCTCGCTGGCTGTGGCGGTGTTTCCCGCATGCGACATCGCCGAGGGGGGCGCTTCTGACGACCTCGAACAGATCGGTCGGCAGGACCGGGGACGGGACATGGGCGATTACTGGGCAGACCGGGAGTGGGACGAGGAGAACGAAACCTTCTCCTGGGAGTATATCTACCTCTACCACGAGGTGATCCTCTCCCCGGATGGCCGCTTCCTCCTGGCCATGGTCGGGGCACCTGGTCCTGACGCGGGTTGGCCGGTCCCCGGTCGTGTCCTCGTCATCCAACCCCTGCCCACGGGGACGCCCAAGGTGATCCCCGGAATCCGGGATGCGGACCGCATCAACTTCTCCCCGGACGGTGAGGTTGCATGGATCCTCGACGAAGAGGCACACGAGATCCGCCGCCTGGACCTTGGGAGCTTCACCGTGGAGGGCTCCTACGACCTTGGCGCCCGGTACAGCGTCCTCGACGTGACCCCCGACGGCCGCTACCTGGTCCTGAGCAACCTCCCCCTGTCCGACTGGGAGGAGGCCAACTACGACGGCGACGACGCCTGCTGGTCAGGCGCTGTGAACTACTGCAAGCTCACAATTCTGGAGATTGATACCGGCACGGTGGAGACGATGACCTTCGGGAAGCGCCTCCGGGACATCGACTATCACCGCCCATCCCGAGGCCTCCTCGTGACCTGGGGGAGCTACGATTGGACCGGCGATCAGAACACCACAACCGTGGCCTTCGTCGACCCTGGTGCTGGTCAGGTAGAGGATCAGATACTCTTCCCGAACTGTGCGGATGAATTGAAGATCGTCCCCGACCAAGGCCTTGCGCTCCTGTCCCCGACCCACTGCCTCAAGAAATCGGCACAGGTGAGCCAGGATCCGATCTCGGTGATCGATCTTGTGGCCCGGGAGCTCGTTCAGAACCTTCCGGGATTCGGCCCCGTCGCCATCAGCCCCGACGGCAGTCGCGCCGTGGGCTTCACCCGGCGTGAGGTCATGGAGGACGAGTGGGACTACCACGAGCAGGACGCGCCCGTCGGTCTCCTCGTGCTCGACATCGATAGCCTCTCCTGGCGGGTGTTGGACTACGGGGACCACATGCCGGTCTTCACCATCTCCCCCGACGGTGAGTGGCTCTTCGTCCACGAAGAAGGATCCGGCACCG
>CAZNWW010000093.1:2493-9975 GCA_964576155.1 uncultured Myxococcales bacterium
ATGACTTTGCACGGGTCAATCTGGCCGATTTTTCCAAAACGACGCTCCAGGAGTCCGGCCTGGGACTCGAGCGCTACACCTGGAGCCCTGACGGCGACCGACTCTACGGCCTCTGCAATGGCGCACTCTTTGCGGTCGATGTGGCCTTAGGAGCCCTCGGACAGGTGATCTGGACCGGACACAGCCTCATGAGCCTTCGGCCCCAGGGGGACCTCCTGCTCCTCGCGCCCTCGGACGCACCGAAGTACTCTGGATTTGACGCAAAGGATCTCACACCCATCCTCCACCACGACCTGACATTGTAGCGTCGTTCCTGCTTCCCATGGACAGTCCGGGAGCACTGGTCTAGATTCGATTCGTGACGAATGACACCAGGTTTGGCATGAATTCGGGCCCACGACAGCTCGCAGGAATCATGATGCTCCTGCTCGCCGCTGCCCTCGCGGCGGCTGCGACCGCGACCCAGGTCCAATTCTTCGCAGAGGAGGCGCAATCCTTCCCGCGGTTCCTGGTGCTCGCGGAAGCCTTCGCCGCCCTGGCGATGGCCTGCTGGATCGGGTACAGCAGCCGGGCTGAGCTCGATCGGAGGATCCTGCTCTTCGGGACAGTCATCACTTTGATCGCGCTGGCGCTGCGCCTCTTCGCGCCGCCCTGGGCCTTCTTCCACGAAAACCGCCACGGCTATCGTTACTTCGTCGAGATCGTCCTGGGACACCCGGGCTTCGTCCCCCCGTCGACCCACTACGTCCTGATGAACGTCCTCACGCGGATCATCGCGCCTGACGAGGGGACGCTCTTTCTCATGAACGTTCTCTTCTCCGCTGCCACGGTTCCCCTCGTCGGCCTCGTGGCCCGACAGATCTCTGGACGGGCTTTGGCCGGGTGGGCCGCCATGGGTCTGTGGGCCCTCAGCCCCCACGGGATCCGCCTCGCGCCGACCGAGACCTACTTCAACGTGGGGCTTTTCTTCCTCGTCGCCGGCACCGCTGCCACGATTCATGCCCTCCGCAAGTTGGAGGACGGCATTCCGGTCGCTGAGTTGATCCTGGCCGCTGCCCTGACTGCCCTGGCGGCACAGACCCGCGCGCTGACGATCCTCTGGCCCGCATCCATCATGCTCCTGGCCTTCGGCGCGGGGGCGATATCGACCCGCCGTCAATGGCTCGGGGCCGGCGTCTTCACCTTGGCGGTGACAGCGCTGATGATCACTAAGCTCCAGTCCCTCTACGGAGGCGGAGGAGGAGGCGACCACTGGCGCTTCTTCGACCCGAAGATGCTCTACACGAGCCTCCACGGCATGACCCTCTTTGACCGCTCGGTGGTTTCTCCATTCCTGCCCGCGCTGGCCCTCGCGGGCATCGTCGCGCTGCTCCGACGGGATCATCGACTCGGTCGGGTGGCCACCGTCGTGGTGGCAGGGATCTTCGTGGTCCCCGTAACCGCGTTTCTCCAGGTCCTCGTGGATGCCCCTCGCTTCGAGCAGGCGGCATCCGTCCTGACGGTGTTGACGGAGCCCCTGGTCGGGCTCTCCTACTTCGCCGCCGCGGCGGTCCTAACCCTGGTGTTCGTCTGGGCTACGGCCCGCATCCCGCAGGGCGCTCCGACCCGACGCGGGGTGTCCCTGACCGGGCTCGCGGCCATCACTGGAGCGCTCATCCCCTTAGGCGTCTCCATGATCATCGAGAACCGGCTGGTCTCCAGCCTCCGCTTCGACCTTGCACCCCACGCCTTGGTGACGGTCCTGGGCGGGGTTGGGATCGCGGCCCTCACCTCCATCGTCCCTGACAGGGTTCCCCACCGACTCCGCATCGTATTCCAGTACTCCTGGTGCTCACTGCCCTCGCGTCCGCCTCGTTGCTCTGGCGGCCGTTCGTTGATCCCGATGAGCACCGGTTCCTCCGAGGTTCGGTAGTCCCAGCGCTGCGTACAGGCTCCTCCCCCGCATTCATCGTGGTGCCGACTGAGGCCGTGGGTTCGGGGATAATCAAGGTCGAGTGGTGGAAATCAAGGCTCCCCGATCTCGAAGTCGTGGAGGACCTGCGCTCGATTCCCCCGAATGCGCGGCGGTCGGCCTGGGCTTTCATAGGATACACCTGCTACTGGCACCACGAGGAGACACCCACGCCCCATCCTGCGGCGAGAGATATCGAGGGGAGCCCTCCCATTCATCCAGCCTGCGCCGCCGCGCTCTCAGGGGCTACCTGGAGCGCTGTCGCCACCAGGGAGATCCCCTGGCACGCAGGCGAAGGAAACGTCAGGTCCTTCTCACCCCGCAACGAGTCGGTCACCATCGGGCTCTATCGGGCGGTGTCGGTCATGGATCCCGCCACTCCCTGAGCGTCTCTTCCGTCCACGGGGATCTCGCTGAGCAGCAGCGCCTCCACTATCGCCTCCCCGTACCAGGCGTAGACATGACTCGGCGGGTGGGCGTGGGTCCAGACGGCCAGCTCCTCCTCAGGGAGAACCGTCGGGAGACAGAGCCGAAGGTACCGGACATTCTCGTGACGCCCCCACCGCCTTTCCTCATCGAACAGCTTGGAGCTGTCGTCGCAGTCGAGTTCCAGAGGTAGGAGGACCACTACGGGGCTGTCCACCTTCTCCATGACCTCCGTGAAACGGCGCGATGAAATCATCTCCGCCTCTCTGTAGAACAGCTGGTCGAGGGTCTCAGAAACCCTGGAGCAGGCGAAGGGGCTCTCGTCGGAGCTGCAGTCTTCGATGGAGCGCACGTAAAGGCTCCTCAGAAGGACTCCCCATACGAGACGACAGAAGCTGGAATTCCTGACGAGCAGGCGGTGGAGCCCTCCCCCCATCCCGAACAGCCAGGGCAGATTCTCCTGGTAGAGATCCGGGTTGCGCCGGAAATGCTCCGCGTAGTCCGGATCCATATAGAAGAATGCCCTGCGCCCCTGGTTGTAGTCCTGGATGATCACCAGGTCGATCGGGAATCGGTCAGCCAGGATCTCGAGGTAGCGGACCTTCTGGGACATCACGTACGCGTTCAATCCGGCGTTCAGGACCATGAAGCGGTCCGGCGCGATACGGTCCAGGGTCGCCTGCATTCTGGCGGGATAGGTGTCCTCGTCCGCGACGCTCGGTCCGAAGGTGTTCGAGCCTCCGAGGACGACGACGTGGAAGAGGCCGTCGTCCGCCCTGGGATCGACCTCAAAGCCTCGGAAGCCGAGGCTGTTGATGGTGATAGGAAAGCTCTCGTACTTGCCCTCGGCGGGATGGGCACACTTCACGCAGGTCGTCCGAGCACCAGGGATGGTCTCGTAGATCAGCTCGGAGTCCGCGCTCGGGCGATAGATCTCGACACCGTCGAGGTAGCCGAAGTCCCCCTCCACGGTGTAGCGCATCTTGTACAGGACCTCCAGATCCCAGCCTCCGATGCGAACGATGACCTCCGCAAGACCGCAGGCCAGGAGGACCGCAACGAGCACCAGCGCCAGGTCTCGCCGTCGCCGGAGCCACGCTCGGGTTCGTGTCTGAAAGGTCGCCTCCCGCTCTCCCTTCGATCCGGCGATCATCATTCGGGTGCCTGCTCCATGGCAATGTCGAACTTACGCTCCAGGGTATCCTTGATCACGACCGGGATGTGGTCCGCGTACGCGACGACGAAGGAGTTCGGTTGCCCCACCGGATGTGCTGTGAGGATGAAGCGGCCCGCCGCGTCTGTGTATGGGTCGGAGGCGTCCCAGAAGAACTCCCTCTCGATCATGCTCACGGGCAGGACCCCAGAGATGAGGAGCTTGACCCTGGCCCCCTGGATCGAGTCACCGGTCGCTGCGGCGTAGACGCGACCTTCGATCCATCCGGGCACCCCCAGCGTCACCTCCACGTCCTCGATGGCGCCGCCCTCAGGGACCCCGCCTGGGTCGTACACAGCGGTCATGTACCCGGCCGCGCTGAAACGGAAGATCACCTCCGAGACCTGGATATCGTCGATGATGAAGCGGCCGTCCGGGGACTCGAAATCCTTGTCGATGAGCTTGCCCGTGACGTGAAAGCTCTGCACCGGCGCGCCGGTGTCCGCGTCGGTCACCCGCCCTGAGATGCTGGCCATCTTTCCGAGCACGAAGTCCACCCCGGAGGAGTTGACCGGGACATCGGATCTCGACTTGCGGAACCGACCCTGGTTGTATCCTCGCGCCCAGACCGTGTAGGTCTGCGCCGGACCGAGACCGTCGATCCGGTAGTACCCCTCGGCGTCGGTGTAGATCACGCCGCTGAGCTGCATAATATCCGGATAGGCGATTACCTCCACCTTGGGCAAGGCGTCACCCTCCGGGGACATCACACGTCCCTCGATGAAGCCCTCCACCCCAGGCCCCAGATCGATGTCCACGGGTTCGGTCTCCTCTCCATCGGAAACTTTGAAGCCCATGCTTCGGAGCCGTGTGGTCTTCGCTGTTACCACGATGAACTGCCAGGCTCCCGAGGGGACGTTCTGCATAGCGAAAGTGCCGTCCGTCGCACTGGCCACCCGCGTCCCGGGAATTGGCCGCCACGGCTGGCCGTCCTCCTTGATCAACCAGACTGGGACTCCGGCGACGCCGGAGCCGTCGGAAGTGTGGAGCCGGCCGCGCACGGTCTGCCCGGGACGCAGGTGTACGTCGAGTCGGCCCTGGGCGCCGGCGGGATTGGTCATGACAGGCGCGCTCTCGCCGAATCCGTGGACCGGATGAACGGCCCGCGCCACGTACTTTCCGCCGGGCTTTTTACCCGAGAACACGAACCGTCCCTCTGCGTCACTCATGGTCTCGCCCTTGCTACCGCCCTGATCATTCAGGAGATCCACGAGCATGACCGTCGCGTCGGGCACGCCTTCATCGTTTCGGGTCACCGTCCCCTGGAGACGGATCCCGCGCTTGATGAAGTAGACGACATCCTCCCGACTCTCGCCTTTGGCGAGTTCGATGGTCAGGGTGAGGTCTCCATCCACGTGCTCCAAGTTGCCTCGGGAGTGGAGCCTGTAAATGCCTGGTGACGGGACCGGGATCCGGAACCGACCCGATTCGTCGCTGTAGCCTTCGTTGCTGCGCCCGGCTCCCCCGTCCCAGGCCCTGAGACGGATCCCTGGCACGGCGGTGCGGGTCTCGGTGTCAAGGACCTTACCGGCGATGAAGGAGTCCGCGCCCAGCATGATGGTCACCGAAGGGGTCTGGTCGCCGGCTACCGGCACAGGTCCCGCTCGTCCGAGAGCCTTTCCCTTGCTGGCCTCCAACCAATATATCCCCGCAGCAATCCCATCGAAGGAGAAATGCCCCTCTCCCCCCGAGGTCGTCTGCAGAGCCGTCCCGGACCCTGGCCTGGTCGCAATCACCTTCGCGCCGACGACCGCTTCGAATCCAATGTCCACCACGGTCCCCTCGAGGACCGCGTCGCCCGCCTCTTCCCGGACCTCCTCAGCTGCGTCAGCCTTTGCGCTCTCCCCAGCCGGCGCAGCGGCAGCCAGGACCTCGACGCCCCGACGTTCCCGACGTCCCGAACGATCGGCGACACCGCCATCCACTCCGGCCCGGCCTCCGGGCTCGGTCTGCGACCGCTGCTCGCCCCTCTCGTCGTTGCGCTCGTTCGTCCTCTCCCCACCGCTGGCGCCGGGCTCCTCGGATGACAATCCCTCGATACCCTGCGGCCCCTTGGAAACCTCGTCCCTGCCATCAATCGTCGGAGACACGGGATCGACCTGGCGTTGCCGCTCGAAATGGACCCACAACAGCCCACCCAGGATTACCAGGCACGCCAGAAGACCCAATAGAGCGATATTTCGTCTCTTCATGCTTCGATCTCCTCTGATCTCCAAATACTCCCTCATGCACCGGGGTTGGGGCGAGGGGTGAGGCCGCCGTCGGCGTAGCCGAGGGCGTTCAGGCCGGAGGCACCTGTCGAGCGAAGCGTTCCGACGAGGGAGGCGGACTTCCGTCCGCCGAGTCGAGGAGGACGGCAGGGGGCCCGGCCTGGGCGTCCTCGGCTACGCCGACGACGCCGAACCCCCAGCCCCTAGAACAACTGCTCCATCTGCATTATCTGCTCGGAGGCGTCGGGCTCGTCCGCGAAGTCCATGGACCGGCGGGCGGGCATGGACTTGCGCTTCTTTATACGGGCGTCGTTGAGCCTGCGGACGAGCGCGGGCGGATACTCCACCCGGTAGCCGATGGAGAAGGTCTTCTTCTCCTTGGGCGCCAGGGTCAGGTGCCACTTCAGGAGGCCCTTGGAGTCGGGCTTCTTTTCGCCCGTGATCTTGATCTTGTCCACCTCGATCTCCTTGTTCTGGGAGATCGGGATGCGATCAGCGAGGTCCAGGGTCACCGGCTGGTCCGAGAGGTTCTCGACGGTGATGACCCACTTGACCCGCATGAAGGTCTTCTTCTTGCGATCGATGGAGCTGTGTTTCCGATCCAGCACCCGGGAGAGCTTCACCTGATCCGCTACGCCGAGGAAGAGGGAGAAGGTCTCACCCTCCGCGACGAAGTCTAGCTCGGTCATCCCGAGGAACGCGCCGTCGTGGAACAGGCTCACCCGCCCCGGGAGGAGCGGCTGGGCGCCGGCGTTGATCATCTTTAGGGTCCGCACCGCGTTGAGGGACTGCTCCGGCACTGCGACCACCTGCTGCTCCGCGTCCAGGGTGGTGAGGCCGATGGGCACCCTCACCGGGCTCCCGTCCATACGTATGGTGGACTTCCCATCTCCAGGGAAGTGCGCGCTGGTGCCCCGCTTGGACAGGCGCTGGAACACCGCCGCGGCCTTGGTCTGGACGATCTGCATCTGCTGGAAGTTGTTGTCGTAGTACTGGTCAAAGTTGGCGCCGCCCTGGTTCCCGAGGCCCACCGGCGCGTTCATCTTGTTCCACAAGCGGTTCTGTCCTTCGAAGGCCTGCTTGGCGCGGTTGAATGACTGGGCCCGCTCCTCCATGATCCGCGCGGCGGACGCGCCGTCGCCCAGGGTCAGCGCGGTGATCTGCGGGATACGGTTCGACGCAGTCGAGGACTGCGTTGAAAAATTGATCTCCGCATCCTTCCAGTCTTCGCCGGTGGTCTGTGTGACCACTGCATAGGAGGCGATCTGCGCCTTGCGGGGCTCCGCGCCCTTGGCGCGGAGCTCGTGGACCGGCTCCCAGGTCGCACCGGGGAGCATGTAGGTCAGCTCCATGGTGGCGCGTCCGCTCCCTGCGAGGGTCACGAGGACCGTGGTCTCCTCCAGCATCGTCAGCCCCTGGAGCTCTCCGAGGGCCCGCTGGCGTGCGTCCAGCTCCGGCTGGAGCTCCCGGCGCTGCCGTTGGATATCCCGGCTCGCCTTGGCGTTGGCCTGCAGCCGGTCGGTGATGAAGGCCACGACCTGACCGTAGCTCTCGATCTTGATGTCGCGGAGCACCGCGTCTTTGGGGAGCTTCTCCATGGAGAAGACCTTGATCCCCATGATCTGCTCTGCCTCGACCTGGAGGATCCGCGTCGTGTCGTCCAGCGCCGCTATCTGGTCTGC
>CAZNWW010000094.1:0-762 GCA_964576155.1 uncultured Myxococcales bacterium
CGACGGGGTCACGGACCAGGACTTCGAAGACCAGGACCAGGATGGTCTGGCGGACTGCATTGATCTGGATCAGGACAACGACGGGGTGGACGATCCCGAGGACAACTGCCTCGGGCTCTACAACCCGGATCAGGCGGACGAGGATGGCGACGGCCAGGGGGATCCCTGCGACCAGGACGCGGATAATGACGGTTGGCCGGACTGGCTGGACTGCGCTCCCAATGACGCCGACATCTACCCCGGCGCGGAGGAGATCGAGGACGGCATCGACAACAACTGCAACGGCGAGGTGGACGAAGAGCCGGGAGAGGCCGGGACCTGCGGTCCGGACTGCTTTGCCATGTCCTCAGGGCCAGGCGGCTCAGCGGACTTCGACCTGGAGCAGGACGTTATCACGGGCATCGAAGAGAACGAGAAGGGCTACCTGGTCCTGGGCCAGGGCTCTTTGACCTACCCCTCGATCTGGATCGCCAACTCGGGCGAGGGCACCGTGTCCCGTCTGGACACCCTGACCGGTGAGGAGAAAGGTCGTTACCTGGTCTGTGCAGACCCCAGCCGGACCGCAGTGGACCTCGTGGGCGACGTCTGGATCGCCTGCCGCGGGGACGGCGGCGTCGCCAAGATCACCCTGATGGAGACGAACTGCAACGACCTGAATGGCGACGGCGTGATCCAGACCTCCAGCGACGACAACGGTGACGGTATCATCAGCGGCGGAGAGATGCTCCCCGCGGGCCAGGACGAGTGCATCCGATTCATCGT
>CAZNWW010000094.1:772-9732 GCA_964576155.1 uncultured Myxococcales bacterium
GGGGGCTCAATACAACGGGCCGCCGGCGTGGACGCAGACAACCACGCCTGGATCGGTGCATGGAACGAAAAGAAGCTGTACCGCCTGACCCCGGACGAGGGCCTCACGGTCCAGGAGATCTCGATCAACAATATCCAACCGTACGGCCTCGTCATCGACGGGGACGGCATCATCTGGGTCTCGGGCCGGGGCGGCAGCCAGCTCGTCCGCGTGGACCCGGCGACCGAGGAGGTGCAGAACCTCACGCCGAGCCAGGGCGGGATCTCCGGCTCGTTCCAGCCCTACGGGATCACCCTGGACGGAGAAGGCCGGATCTGGATAGCTAGCTGCTGCTCGCAGCACCGGGTCTTCCGGTATTCGCCGGCCGACCTGGAGTGGGCCACAGTGAACGTCCACGCCCGGCCGCGAGGGCTGGTCGGGCACTTGAACGGCCGGGTCTACGTCGCAAACGATCAGAGTGACGAGGTCGCGGTCGTCGACGCTGAGACCATGACCGTCCAGGAGTACATCGAACTCATTGCAGGCCGCTTCCCCATCGGGATGTCCGTAGACTCCGAGGGGCAGGTCTGGGCGGTGAACCAGACCGGCTCCTCCGCCATCCGGATCGACCCGGAGACCAACCAGACCACCGGCGAGTTCCCGGTGGGGGCCGGGCCCTATACGTACAGCGACATGACCGGCTACGTCCTCTACACCTTCACCTCGCCCCAGGGGTACTACTTTCAGACCTTCTGCGCGCCGCCGGAGACGGCGGTCCAATGGACCGTGCTGGACGTGACCATGGCCCTGCCCGCAGGGACCCAGATCCAGGTCCGCGTGCGCGCGGCTACCGACATTGACGCGCTGGCGGCCATGGCCTGGCAGGCACCCTTCGAGCCCTTCCCCGGGGGGACCCTGCCCATGGACCTCACGGCTGTGCCCGGCCTCGACGAGACCTGCCTGCAGGCCGAGTTCCTCCTCACCCCGGGCGACTCGGGCGAGAGCCCCATGCTCAAGGGCATCTCAGCCCAGTACGAGGCCCTTCCCTGAGCATTCGACGGTTGTCTGATTCCATCGCTGAAGTGACCAGTGCGCACAGGATTCATCCTATGGTCCGGACAACATTCATGTTGTCCTCTCCCTCAGAATCTTCCTCCCTGGCACATCCAGGATGTCGGGTCACGAACCGTGACCCTGATCGATTCGTCAACTGCTCTCCTTCGATCGCAGCGCATCTTCATCCAGGGGCGATTGGCGCAGAACCGAGGCCCTGGCTTCGTCTGTCAGTCCCAGGAGAGACTCGATCAACGAGGAAGGTACAGGCTCCAGCCTCGACCTCTGATGCTCCGCTGTCAGCTGCGCGATAACGTCCTTCGAAGCGTCTTCGGAGACGGGGAGCGGGGACATCTCTGTTGGATCGTTCACCAGGTCGTAGGACTCCAGCGCCTCCCCTGGACCCCAGATCCACTTGTGCTCGGGGGTGGTGAGCGAGAACTGGTGCCAGACCTCGTCGGTCTGGATGGACGATGTCTCGTTGGCCAACAGCTCGAGGAGAGTCCTGTTGCGAGCCGAGACGGCTGCCTGCCTCGTCGATGACCACCCGTCGATGAGGTTCTTCGCCATGGAGAAACCATCCAGGAGCTCGTCGTCATCGGCCGGTACATTGGCCAGCTCCAGAACAGTGAGGGCCAGATCCACTGCGGACACCAATCCCCCGGCCCGCCGACCGGCCGGGATCCGTCCCGGCGCGTACACGATGAGCGGGATCTGAAGAGACTCCCGGTGGAGTGAGTTTCCGTGAAGCTCGAAGACCCCGTCGACCTTCTGGCCGGGGGCCAGCCGTTCACCCCAGGTCTCGCCATGGTCCGACGTCACGACGACCAGGGTCTCGGACATGTCGCCAGATGCTTCGAGGGCCGCGAGGAGCTTCGGGATCCACTCTTCGGAGAACCGCTCCACGGACAACCTGTACAAAGCCTTGAGTTTGTCCCTGTGAATCGGATCCTGGTTGAGGACCTCGATGAGGCTGTCGGTGATCTTCTTCCATGTACCCATGGGTATGGGTCTGGCCATGTATGGGATGTGTGTCCCCCAGTACTGGATGAAGACGAACTCGTCCGGCTCCTGGGAGCTTGCGAGGTAGGAGAACATGTCGTCCTCTTGACGGGAGTCACCCCGCACCCCCGCCTCGGGCAGGTCGGTGAAGAGGTAGGACGGATTGAACACATAGGACGCTGTGGAGTATCCAGCCTCGGCGAAGCGATGGAAGAGCGTCGGAAACCGGCACTGCCATGACTGTTTCCAGTGAACCAGGCCGACGCGATGTCCATAGGTCCCCGTGAGCATTGACGCCATGGACGGCAGAGTCCAGGGAGACGCGGACACGACGTTCTCGAAGACTGCGCCATCCGCAGCGAGTCGATCCAGGACAGGAGTTTTCGCGTCGGGCGAGTATGCGCCGAGGTGGTCAGCCCGGAGGCTGTCGGCGACGACCAGGACGACCCTCATCGGCTCCCTCCTTTGGCCTCTTCTCCGAGTCGGAACAAGCAATAGGGATTGTCCCCTACTCCACCGGTGGCCGAGAAGGCCAGGCTGGTGCAGCCGGCGCCGCAGACCCGCCGGAACGCGCAGTCTGCGCAGAACCCCGTGAGCTGCTTGGCGGACGGATCCCGGGCGATGGGGAACAGGCTGTCGTCCTTCCAGATCTCCTGGAGACTCCGGTCCCGCACGTTCGCTTCATTGAAGTCCTCAGGCAGAGACAGGCAACCCCGCACCCAGCCGTCGCTGGTGATGCCGAGGATCCTGACGCCTGCGTGGCAACCGCACCAGAACGACTTCGATGCCTTCTTTCCCGCCCGGATCACCGGCTCGCTGCGGCTCATGTAGCCGATGTTGTCCGCCGCGTAGGCCCACAATTTCCCCTCGTCGATGACCTTAAGCAGGAAGGCCTCGATGCCGGGGAGATCTTCCGGAAGCACCGACAGCTGGTCATGGTCCTTGAACCGTCCGAGGGCTTCGGAGAGTTGGAGCTGCCAACCGTCAACGCCCGCATCCAGGAGATGCCGGTACAGCCCCTCGAGGGTCGGGAGGTTCGTGCGATTGATCTGGGTGACAACACCGACGGGGTAACCGGCGGCCTTGAGGCGTCTGACCGCCCCCATGGCCTCCTCGAATGACCCCGCCTGATCCCGCAATCGGTCGTGGACCTCCGGCGTCCCGTCCACGCTGATGGATACACTCGACACACCGGAGTCCTCGAGCTGGCGGACGGCCTCGTCCTCAATCAGGTGGCCGTTTGTGAGCACCTCGACGATGACACCGGACGACGTGAGCCGTTCAGCGATATCCGCCCAGTCGTCTCTGAGGAACGGCTCCCCGCCCATGAGTGTAACGCGCTCGCACCCCAGGTCAGCGAGCGCGTCGGCGACGACCAGCGCCTCCGCGGTGTCCAACTCGTTGGCCCGAATCCGGCCAGCGGTCGAGCCGCAATGGATGCACCGCAGGTTGCAGGCCAGGGTCAGCTCCCAGACGCAGTGTTTCAGACCCTCCGTGGTCACGCCTTCAACTCCCTCACCCGGTGCAGGCAGTAGGGATTCTCGTAGATCGTCCCTGTGACGGTGTAGGCCATGGTCGTGCACCCGCAGCGACAGAGCCGCCGGTACGCGCAGGTCCGGCAGAAGCCCGTCTGCTTGTCTTCGTCCCAACGGGTGTTGTAGACGAACCGCTCCTCGTCTTGCCAGATCTCGGTGAGGGAGGACTCCCTGATGTTACCCGTGATGAACTCCGGGGGCATGGACGGGCATCCCTTGACGCCGCCGTCGCTCTCGATGCCGACGACCAGACAGCCTGCGTAGCAGCCGGTCCAGAATGGCTTGGCCTTCTCGAACTCACGCACCCGGACGACGGGCTCCAGCTCGGTATAGTACCCGATGGTGTCCGTCACCCGGATGATGACCCTGTCCTCACGCATCCAGCGGATGAGGAGGGCATAGACGTCCTCGAGCTGGGCGGGCTCCAGCAGGTAGGGGCGGTCGATCTCTCGCAGGCGCCCCATGGGGATCGCGAGCTGGAGCTGCCACACGTCCACGTCGTGGTCCGCGAGCATCTCGTGCATCCCGTCCAGGTCATCGAAGTTCCAGCGGTTGATGTGGGTGATGATCCCGACCTTCAGGGGACTGGACTCCGCCAGCTTCATGGCGGCGATGACCTCATCAAACGAGGAGCCACCGCGATCCCCGTGGGAAGGCCGGATCTCGTCGTGGGTGTCCCGCAGGCCGTCCAGGGACATGGCGATGCCGAAGACCCCCACGTCGTGGGCCTGCTCCAGAACCTCCCGGGTCACGTATGTGCCGTTGGTGACCAGGTGGACGGTGACGCCCCGATCAGTGAGCCTGCGGGCCAGAAGCGGCCAGTCCTTCCTGAGCAGCGGCTCCCCGCCGGAGAGGTTGCACCGCTCGCAGCCCAGGTCGGCCAGTTCATCGCACAGCGCCAGCGCCTCCTCGGTGGTCAGTTCGTCCGCGTCCTTCTTCCCCGCGCTGCCCTCGCAGTGAAGGCACCGCAGGTTGCACGCGTTGGTGATCTCCCAGATGCAGTTCTTCGGACGGCGCTCGAGCCGGTCGATGATGGACTTCATCGGCTCCTACCGGCGCGGGAAGGAGATCCCCTTGTAGAGGGCGTGTGACCCATACGAATCGTCGTCAGGACCATCGGGAGCACAAAGCGAAGAGGAGGCCA
Organism: uncultured Myxococcales bacterium; assembly: GCA_964576155.1. GTDB lineage: Bacteria > Myxococcota_A > UBA9042 > CAIXZC01 > CAIXZC01 > CAZNWW01. Next base: position 5,486 of record CAZNWW010000094.1, read on the forward strand.
TGTCCTCCAAAAAGTCAGCTATCTCTTCCGGTGTGTTCTGCTCGAACATCTGCACGATGTCCGCGCGTTCGTTTGAAGTAAACTTGCTTAGACAGGTTAGGAGGAGCCCTTTCTCGTCCCGGCTGAGATTCGATTCGCAGATGTAGTCCTCGAACGAACCCTGCTCGACCTTTGACGGCTGATCGCAGAGTATCGAATCATCATCTGCACACCCCAGAGAGAGAGAGAGAGCAAGAAACGCTGTCGCCGCGGTGGCCCGCATCCCACATAGGAAACCAAGCGCGTCCAGACGCCCTTCACCCGGTCCCGGGACCGCAGCGCGGATCTCCTGGACCAGACCAGCGACCTCGGTGTCGCGTAAAATCTCCATGTCTCGGAATCCAAGCCCCGACGAACCCCGAGGGCTGGACAGCGCTGCCATCAAGCTCCCAAGCGGCGCCTCCATGGAGTGCCAGAAGTCGGCGTCATCCTTCTTGCTCGAAAGAAGTTCGGTGAGTGCCTGGAACACTTCCCCTGCACTCGCCCAGGGCTGCTGCCGGAGACCAGCCTCTGCGAGGAAAGTCCGCACCTGCTGTGTTACGGTCGATTGGAGATTCTTCACTGCCATCGAGTTCCCCCTTCGCCCGGCCTCATTCACCGGACGGCACACTACCCTCGCGGAAATGAGATCCCCTTGTAGAGCGGAACCGGCTGGTCCGGAGTGATGTCTTTCTCGGGTGTTGCGGGCTGGCACTCGGTGGACGACGCCATTGCCTCCAGGTGCGCAGCGATCTCTTCGGGGGTCTTCTCCTTGAAGAGCTCCACGAGATCATTGCGCTTGGTGTCGGAGAACTTGGCGAGGCAGTCCTTGAGGGCCTCTTTGGTCTGGGCAGGCAGGCCCGACGCCTCCAGGTAGTCGTAGACATCCTTGAGGACCGGATCCGGCTTGTCCGTCGGGGTGCCGTCGCCAGGCTCCGTATCAACGACCGGGTCGCCGGAGGAAACACCACCACCGACATCACAGCCGCCCGCGACCAGGAGGAGGAGAACGCTGGCCAGGGCAGGGGTCCGGAGATTCTTCAGCATCGACGCCAGGGTCGGCCTCGAGGAGCCGTTGTCCCCGGGCAACGCCACCCGCAGCCTGGCGACCAGGGCCCGCAGCTCGCCGACTCCCAGGACCTCTGCGCCCCGGTCGAACGAATCCGGACTCGACTCGATGGTCTCCTGGCGGGCGACGAGTCGAGACAGCAGTTCTTCGAGCGGCCCCCAGAACTCCGGGTCGTCCTTCTTCTCGTCCAGAAGGGCCGTGAGTGCCTGGAGTACCTCCGCTGCGCCGCTCCAAGGTCGCTGCGTCAAACCAGCCCCCAGCAGAAACCCGCGTACCTCCTGGACTACCGTCGGTTGCAAACTCATCTCCGCCATCGCGTCCCCCTGTCTCATGATTTTCGTGGCCTCATTGATTATAGGAAGATGGCAATTGAGAATGCAACCCGACAGGAATCGGGGTAGCTGCTCCCTTTCCGTGGCCATCTATTTGTCAGCAGGCGGCGTCGGACTCCAGAATCACGCTCGGTACATTCACCAGTCCAATTGATGTTTAGGGATGCCGATTGAGGGTCGACCTCCGCAATCCACGCCCGCGCGTCGTCCATGATGCTGTGCCACGAGAGGCCGTTGCCGTACCACTCGTCACAGATCTCCCACTGCTCCGCGCCGTACCCCCGATCCGCCGCGCCGCCCTGGGGTTTGAGGGAGGTGCCGGTGTTGAAGGTGACCACCCGCAGGGTGGGCGGGGTGAGTGGCGTGCGGGCGTCGGTTGTGGTCTCCAGGATAGCGTCGGTGTCTTGTGTCTCTTCTACAGTGTCGGCGGGATTCGAGGGGGTACCACCATCACATGCGACAAGGCAGAACCCGACGATCACCGCACCCGTGACTCCCATGTGTCGCATCTCGGCAACCTCCTCAGCCTTCACGCGAGATTCATGATACTCACTGATCGGCCCGACACCAACACCGCCTGGTCCATGATGACCGGATCCAGAACATGGTCGTTGCCGGGTGAGGATGTGGCGACAGGGAGATCTTGTCTGCGACAGTTCTATTCGGTCTCGTTTTCGGTGAAGAGACGTCCGCCGGTTGCGACCTTGCACACGCCGTTGGTCGTAGGGGCGCCGGTCAGGCGACGCTCGAAGGTCGAGTTGTCACCATCGCAGTCCAGGTCGCCTGTGGCCCTGAGGATGAGTACGGCTTCCGCTCCCGTCAGGCCGTTGTTGATCACCTGGTAGACGAAGTAGTGATTGCCCGGATGGGATACGCGGAAGGCACCAAACGCGGCATCCCACTCGGCCTCATCACCGTCGCAGCGGTCGTCTCCGTCTGTGTCGGCGCCTCCTTGACTGGCGCAGCAGCTACCCACCTTCGGGACCGGGCCGCCGGAGGGGGGGAAGGCACAAGGGGCCATCAGGCCGTCTTCGCCGACTCGTGGAGTCGTGTAGTAGTCGATGGCACCTTTGTGGAACTGATCCAGTACGTCGATGGTCTCTACGGTCTTGCTCTTACGCATGTATTTGATGAAGGCGGGGACCGCGATGACGCTGAGTATAGGTAGGAGGGACACGATCTGGAGTCCTCCACCCATCGAGGGAGTATCCAGCCACATGAAGTCCCCTTCGCGGCGCGGCGTGAGCCGCTTCGAGACGGGCTCCCAGAGATGCTTTCCCGCAATGAGGCCTAGGCCCTTGGCCATGGGCATGTCGTCGATCTTGGCCATGCCTTGTCCCAACAGGACGCCCACCATGCCTTTAACGGTCGTCACATGGCCCTCGATCCCCGACAGACAGTCCTGGGATCCCGTGATCAGGATCCGCAGGGCTTGAGCGTCGCCTGCGATCATGGCCCCATCTGGTGGGATAAATTTATCGAGGCCCCCGAAGATCTTTTGCTGCCAACTTTCCTGGAGGAACTGTGCAGCAAAGACAAAGTTTTTCTTCTCCATCCTGGAGAGCAACTTACGGTACACGTCGAGGGCGGGCGCGCCCCTGAGTGACGGGATCATACCCGTGCGTACATCGCTGAGGACCGGGACGTGCTCGGGTTTGAAGACGAACGCCATCGCAGATGACTCCGGAATGTGGATCATCTTGATCCCCTCGGCCCCTGCATCCCAGACCTCCAATCCCTCGATGAGCTTCTTTGGCCCTTGGATCTCACCGAAATCACCTCCGGCGAAGACGACGAACATTTGTGGCTTCATAGCCATGGCGGCGACCAGCCACCGAGTGCGGGTGAGGTCGACTCCGACTCGCTTCACGACGAACTCGCCCAGCTCCTTGAACATGGCCTCATGGTCGAAGTCATCGGGGACCTCCAACATTCCCAGGGCCATGTCCTGCCAATTTGCCATTTCCAGGTTCAAAATGGAGATGGCCACGGTGTCGGCAGGGAGCCACGGAGCCACGGCCTCCAGTGTAGCCAGATCGTTCCAGGCATTCTCGGGGGCCTCGGGTGCTACCGGCTCGACCGCTGCCGCAGATTTCTCCACGGGCTCGGGGGCCTCCTCCGGGGCGCGTTTGGCGGGCGCTGTGTCCTTGCCTGCTCCGGGATCTTCCTCAGGCGGCTTCTCTGCCGGCTTCTCTGCCGGTGATTTCTTCACAGACTTCTCGGGCTCTTTCTGGGGCTCCGAGTCCTTTTCGTTGCATCCCCAGGCGGGTAGGCACATCACAAGCGACATAAGCGCAATGATCCAAATGCTCCTCATCGGTCCTGTCTCCCAGGTTGTTTAATAAGGCTGGTGGAAAGGTGTAATGGTTCAGCAGGAACTGGACAGTCGGTCTCAGTTTTTATGTAGCTCGCCACCCTTCCGATGCAATGGTGGTGGTCTTTTTCAGCTACCAGCATAGGCAATTCCCCTTACTGGCATTGAGCCATCTTCCTCCAGCAAAGTCAATGAAGGCCGAGCCTTCCGCCGTTTCTCCCTTGCTGTTTCTAGCTTCCTATCCCGCTCCGCCTGTACGACCTGGTCTCGTCCTTCCATGCGGTCCCGTGGGGTCACGTAGCCAATGGCAGCGTGGAGCCGCACTGTGTTGTAATGCTCGACGTAGCGGTCCACAACCCGGAACGCGTCCTCCAGGGAGAGCGGCGTTTGTGGCCGAATACACTCTGACTTTATCGACCTGTGGTACCGCTCGATCTTCCCGTTGCTCTCGGGGTAGTAGGGGCTGATCCGGACGTGACTCATTTCGCAGACACGAATGTACTCCTTGAATTCC
>CAZNWW010000095.1:0-9720 GCA_964576155.1 uncultured Myxococcales bacterium
GGCGGTGACCTCTGCCTTGACGAAGCCCTTCTCCATGTCCGTGTGGATACGACCCGCCGCGTCGGCGGCGGGTGTGCCCGCGGGGACGGTCCAGGCCCGCAGCTCGGTCCCCACCGGGGTGTAGAAGGTGATGAGGTCCAGGAGTTGGTAGCCCTGCACTACCACCTGATCCAGCGCAGATGCTGTGAGGCCCAGGTCCTCCATGAAGGCCGCTCGCTCCTCGGCGTCGTCCAGCTCGGCCAGCTCCATCTCGAGGCCCCCGCAGATCGGGATCACCGTGAGCCCCTCATCGGCGGCCCGGACGCGCAACGCGTCCATGCGATCGCCTCCCTCGGGGAGGTCATCTTCGTCGAAGTTCGCCACCAGCATCGCAGGCTTGTCTGTGAGGAGAAACAACCCGTTCCGCCAAGCGGCCTCGCGTTCGTTGGTCGGCGGCAGCGTCGCCGCGAGGGCGCCGCGGTCCAGGTGCGCGTCCAGACCGGTGAGGTAGTCCCACTCGGCCTTGCCCTCCTTGTCCCCGATCTTTACGAACTTGTACTGCCGCTCCATTCGTCGCCGCACGGTCTCCAGGTCCGCCAGGAGCAGCTCGGCGCGCACGGTCTCCAGGTCCGACCAGGGATCGATCTTTGGCGCGGTGTGGCTCACGTTCTCGTCCTCGAAGGCCCGCAGAACGAAGACCACGGCGTCCATCTCCCGGATGTGCCCGAGGAAGCGGTTACCGAGGCCCTCCCCTCGTGAAGCGCCCTCCACGAGCCCTGCGATGTCCACAAAGGTCATCGTCGCCGGGGTGCACTTCTCAGGCTCCAGGATCCCGGCGAGTCGAACCAGCCGTCGATCCGGGACGGCGACGATGCCCTCCTTGGGATCGATCGTGCAGAACGCGTAGGCGGCTACCGGCGAGCCCGCGACGGTGAGCGCGTTGAAGATTGTGGACTTACCGGCATTCGGCAACCCGACGATGCCGCAGGAGAAGCCCATGTCAGTCCTCCTCTCCGGTTGAATAGAATTGTGGTCTTCGATCATTGAAGAGGTGATTCCGCCGGGTGATGTGCTTGTCCACCGCGCGGGCGGGATCGATCTCCACCACGGTGGCGACCTCCTCGTCCCGGCCTGCCCGGGCCAGGATCCTGCCCGTTGGATCCACCACCTGGCTCATACCGATGTAGGTGAGGAGGGCCTCATCGGTACGCTCCTCGACGCCGATTCGGTTGGCGGTGACCGCGAAGACCCGGTTCTCGATGCAGCGAACGGGCATGGAGTCCGGGCAGTGGGGCAGCACGAGGTTCGACGGATGGAGGAGCACCTGGGCCCCCTTCATGGCCAGGGTTCGGGCGCTCTCGGGGAAGATCCAGTCGAAGCAGACCATCATCCCGACCGGGACGCCGCCTGCGTCCACCACCTCGAAGCCCCGATCTCCGGCCTGAAAGATCTCCTTCTCCCGATCGAAGAGGTGGATCTTGCGATAGATCGCCTCGAGGCCGTCCGGACCCACGAGGAAGGCGCTGTTGTAGACAGCGTTCCCATCCCGCTCCGGGAATCCGCCGCAGAACCGGGTCCCGAGCTTCCGGGCCTGGTCGACCAGGGTCTGAATCGTCACACCGTCCTCGGATTCGGCCAGAACCTCGACCTCGGCGCGATCCTTGAACTGGTATCCGGTGGAGAAGAGCTCGGGGAGTACCCAGAGCTCCGCTTCCTGCCCCCGCACCATGTCCACGATCTTGGCGATGTTTCGAGCGACCCCCCCGAAGATCGGAAAGAATTGGACGAAGCCGACCTTCATTCTCATTCCTCCTGGAGGTATCGCGCTGACCAGGCGGGGCGGGGCGGGAGCTTCCCCTCCTGGATCCGGGACCACCAGGTCTCATCGGTGAGGCGCTTTCCGCCGGACTCAGGGAACTCGTACCAGGAGAACATGCCACCCTGGACGAGGCCCTGGCCGTGGAGCCAGGGAACCACAGCGTAGAGCCGATCGATGGTGCCGACACCGACCTCGAGGATCTGGCCCCGCTGGGGGTTGTTGTAGATGTCGGTGACCAGGGTGATGCCCCGCTCGGCGCGCCCCTGGTCGGTGCCGCTGACCATAGCGTCCTCGAGATAGGTCTGGCGCAGAAGGAATCGCTCCAGAAGCCCGCCGAACCACTGGACGACCGCAGCCTCCTCGGGCGCCAGGGGCTCCCCGGACAGAACCCGCCGGCTCGCTGCCTCCAGGATGCGTGACAGGGTCGCCAAGGCGTCGAAGAACCTGGCGGCCCTGCAGCCCGCCAGCGACTCGAAGAGCGCGCCGCCCGGGTCCCAGCTTCGCTCCCGGAAGGCCACGCGCACGGTCTCGATATCCAGTTCCTCGGGCGGTTCCTCACCCAGAGCCGTGGCCGCAGCTACCGCCAGTTCCCCCAGGGCCCGGTAGAACTCCGGGTGGGGCTCCACGCTCATGGGCGGCTCCGGGAGGATCGGCTCCTCGTACAGCACAACGATGGGAGACGAGGCGTCGCACTCCACCCCCATGGGATTCATGTTGTAGAGCACCGTGTGGTGCTTGAGCTGGGTGAGTCCGGCCAAGGACGTGGTCAGCAGCCGCGCCCGGTAGAGCTCAGAGCCCACCCAGGGCGGCACGCCGGGCCCGACGATGCCGGCTTCGTCGGCCAGGATCCGCAGGGTATCCAGCCAGCGGTTGTACAGGTTCTCGGTCCGGAACCCGGCGCCCCGTCCTGCGAGGTCCTTGCGGATCATGGCGAGGGTCTCTCGCCAGTCCGGTCCCGTCCAGCGCTCCCCCTCGGGTGGCGCCCCGGCGATGGCCTCGGCGAGCCCGTTCCCCAGGGCGGCAAAGACATCCGCCAACGTCGGCATGCCACGGAAGGGCACGTTCGGGTGGGTGAGCCCCACGATGACACCGACGTCCATGCCCAGCCGGGGCGGCAGGAGGTACGGCTGCATCCCATGGTACCCGAAGACCTCGTTTGCGCCCCGGACCGGGATCCGGCCGATGCGCCCGTCGAGATCGTCCAGGAGGGCGTTCGCGTCCACGCTCTCTGCCCATTTGGGGTGGGCCTTCAGCGCGGCATCAAGATGGGGCAACGTGGGCCGGGCCGCGCCGCCCACCGCAGCCGAAGCGAAGCCGTCCAGGGAGCGCCATCGGTCTGCCAGGTCCGGATCGCCCAGAATGTAGCGGGTCAGGCGCAATGTCACCGGATGTGCCGGGAGGGGGATGTTCCCGTACCAGATCATCGCCAGGAAGTAGTCTCGATACTCCGGGCGGGTGTAGTGGCTGCGCGGGGTGAACAGCGACCAGTCCACCGCGAAGCCCTGGGGCGCGCCGAACGCACCAGGCTCGTATTTGCCGACCCCGGAGGCGCCTTTGAGTCGGGCCAGGAGCTTCTTCACGTCACCTCGGATGCTATCCGGGATCTCGTCGAGGGCCTTGACCTCCGCAGCGGCCACGGCCTTGTCCCTGCGGGCCTTCCACGCGACGACGTCCTCCTCCGCGCAGCCCATTCCAGGCATGAGGATGCAATCAACGTCGTCGTCCTGCAGGGCCACCGCCAGGGCCTCGCCCACGGACAGAAGGACGCGCGGAACCGCCAAGTAGATCACCATGTATCGCAGGGCCGGGTCCTTCGGCGCCGCGTTGTGGGCCTCGAGGACCCAGTTCCACAGAGCCTCGGTGAGCTCTCGCAGGGTCCCGGCCATGGCCTTCTCGCGGTCCTGAATCGTCGCGGCCAGGAGATCGCTGGCCACCTGGAGTACCGCGTCGGGGGTCACCAGGATGCCCTTGCCTGCGTAGCGCAGGTTCTCATAGAGGTGGAAGAACTCCCGCTCGTCGCCGGGGGTTGCGACCATACCATGCCGGACCAGGCGCCCCGAGGCACCGCCCTGCAGCAGCTCCGGCGCGTCAACGAGATTGAGGACCCCTTGCAATGGACAGTTCGTGGCCACGACGTGGACATTTGCCTGCCCACCCACCATCATGTGAAAGGCTACCCGGGTACCGTCGGGGGACCAGTGGGGAGCGGCAGCACCTTCGGGCAGGCCAAGGGTCCCCCAGGTCTCGTCGCCCACCAGGGTACGGGCCGCTACGGCGTCCTCCCCTTCGGCCACCACCAGGAGCCGGTTCGGGCTTGCCTGGGGACCGAGCAGGCCCGCGCGCCGCCCGGAGAGGGGTCGGCGTCCTTCGTAGACCGAGTAGAGGCGTTTGAGCTTCGGGTTCTTCCGCAGGAAACTGACGAGGGCCGCGTCACCATCCTGCTCGTTGAACTCCACCTCCGGGAACTCGCTGGACTCCCAGGAATCAAAGGTCCAGCCCGAAGCCTTGATCGCACCCTTAATCCCCGCAACCCGGGCGATCTCCGAGGCCACGAGACGACCCTCACATGACATGAGGACCCCCGCGCCCCAGGGCATCCACGACGGCGCCGAGCAGCCCTTGCCCACGGGCCCCCGATGGATCCCGTTGTCGCTGATCCAGAGCGCGTCAGTGTCGCCGGCCCTTCGCCGCTCGTAGAGGATCTTTCCGTAGTCGTCCATGAGGGAGGTGTAGGGGCCGTCGCAGCCGTCGGGATGTACACCCAGGAGACGATAAGGTACCGGGCTCCAGCGGGGACGACGTTCGTCGTCCTTCGTGTCCGTAAGACGCACGGGTTCGCCGCCATCCACGGAGACGATCCACAGGTCGTAGGAGCCCTTCCGGTTACTGGCGAAGACCACCCGCTTCCCGTCGGGGCTCGGATCAGCGTCGCAGTCATCCCAGGGGCCTACGATCAGCGGGCGCACCGCGCCGGAGGTGAGGTCCAGCACGTGGAGGTCCGCTGCGCCGACGGCGCCGATCTCGAACACCAACCGCGTGCCGCCCGGGAGGAACCGGGGGTTCCGGCCCGGGACCTTGACCTCTGGGGTCCCTGCGCAGCCCCCGTCGGGGAGCGCCGCGATTCGGGTCGGGGCGGGGTCATGATGCGAGGCGATCTCTGCGGCATCCGGCGGACCGGCGAGAACGAGGAGCGCGAGGGAGAGAGGGAATGTCATTGCTAAATCCTGGTTGATGAGTCGTCGGTAGCATTCTGGACAACGTCCGGGTCGGATGCAACCTTCCCGCGAGCGCACAGTTAATGGTACATAGAGCCCGGGAGGAAACACGGAACATGTCGGATCGGCCCACGCCGTTCATCGTACCCCTGATCGGGATCGGCTCCTGGACCTCAGCGGAGATCGGCGGCAAGGGCGTGAATCTCGACACCTTGATCCGCCTGGGCTTCGACGTGCCCGCGGGCTTCTGTGTCACCACCCGCGCGTTCCGGGAGGCCCTGCGCCGATGGGCTCGGGGTCCCAACGGCGGGGATCTGGTCGAACGGATCCTCTCCCGGCCCTTCCCATCCCGTATCGAACGAGAGCTTCGGGACGCGACCGAAGGCCTGTTGGTCATGGCGGGCACCGGCTTGGCCGCGCGCTCATCGGCGACAGAGGAAGACCAGCAGGAGCGCTCCATGGCGGGGCAGAACGAGACGGTCCTCAACCTCGCAACACCGGATGCGGTCATCGAAGCGATCCGCCGGTGCTGGGCATCACTCTTCTCCAGGGAGTCGATTCTCTACCGGGCGGGCGGGGCCCCCGGGGACGCCAGCCCCGAGATGGCGGTGGTGGTCCAGCAGATGGTGCCCGCCACGGCTGCGGGGGTGATCTTCACAGAGAACCCCATGGCCCCTGGTCAGATGCTCCTGAGCGCAAGCCCCGGCCTCGGGGAGACCGTGGTCTCCGGCCGGGCGGTGGACACCTGGTTCCTGGATCGGGACGGTGTCGTGCTGCGTGAGCAGATAGCGGAGAAGCCCACTCTCCTGGCACCCTCTGCGGAGGGCGGCATCGAGGAGAAGACCCTCCCCACCCACCTCCGGCAACGCCCCACCCTGGATGCCACCCGCATCCAGGGTCTCGCAGACCTGGGGCGGCGGGTCGAGGAGCGAATCGGTGAACCCCAGGACATCGAGTGGGCCCTGTGGAAGGATCGGGTCTACCTCCTCCAGACCCGCCCCATCACCGGCCGCGCAGGAGGTAACGCCGACCGCACCGTCTGGTCCAATGTCAACGTGGGGGAGGCCCTCCCCGGCGTGGGGACGCCCTTCACCTGGTCCATCATCCAGGCCTTCTCGCGCCTGGGCTTCGAGCGTGCCTTCTCCGCCCTCGGCTGTGCGGTCCCCGCTGAGTACGGACTCATCGGCGGGATCCGCGGCAGGGTCTACCTGAACCTCTCGGAGTTCATGTCCGTTGCCTCCCAGATCCCACTGCTATCCCCGGGGGCCCTCCTGGAGGCTGGCGGCGGCGGCGGCCTGGAGGCCCTGCCGGGCACCTACCGCCGACTGAACCCCGCTGCGTTCCTGGTCCGCCTCCCAATCACCGGCGCGAAGCTCCTTGCTTCCCAGGCCACTGCGCCGGCCCGCGTGGCCACCTGGACCCCCCGGTTCCGTGCGTTCTGTGAGCGCTTCTATCGCACCCCATTCGATCGTCTGGAGGACCGGGAGCTGCGGCGATGGTTCGACCGGGTTCAGGACGTGTTCAACCACACGGGGGCATTGCTCCTCGAGGTGAGCAGCCACTTCCTCATGAGCTACGTGCTCACCGCCGGGATGCTCCACGCGACCCTCGGCGAGGAAGGCCGAGCGCTGGAGAAGCAGCTCTACTCCGGACTATCGGGGCTGCGCAGCGCGGAGCCCGGGCTCGATCTCCTCCGCATGGCACGACGCGTAGCGCAGGAGCCGGCCCTCCGAAAGCGGCTGCTCGCCACGCCACCGGAGGCGCTGCGCGCTGCGCTGGGATCGGACCAGGCGGGGCGGGCGCTCCTCACGGCCTTCGACGCGTTCCTCGCCAGCCACGGCCACCGGGCGATCCGGGAGGCGGAGCTCTCGGTCCCCCGCTGGGCCGAAGATCCGACGTTCCCCCTGGGGGTCCTCGGCGCATACCTGGCCGCAGACCGCCTCCCCGATCCCGACGAGATGCTGGCGTCACGCCAGCGGTCCCGGGAGGAGGCCACGCGGGAGGTCCTGGGCCGCCTGCCGCGGGGCACCCGCACCTTCTTCCTGAGGCTCCTGCGCACGTCCCAGCGCACCGCACGCACCCGGGAGGCTCTGCGTAGCGACGTCGTACACACCATGGCCTTTTACCGCCGCCTGGCCCTCGAGGTGGGGCAGCGAATGGCCGCGGACGGCCGTCTCCCGGCGACCGAGGACGTGTTCTTTATGCGGCTCGACGAGATCATCGGGGTCACCGAGCACAAGCAGGATCCTGATCTTCCCCTCCGGGTGGAGGCCCGTCGCCTGGAGCACCGTGCCTTCCTGGGGATCCCGGACCCACCGGACTGGTTCGTCCTGGAGCGGGGCCGGATCCTCCCGCGGCCGGAGCCGGAGGATGCGGACGCGATGGTCGACGGTGACGGGCCACTCCTCGAGGGCCTGGCAGGGAGTCCGGGCGTCGCGGTGGGCCGCGCCTGCGTGGTTCGGGAAGCCGCTGATCGAGACCTGCTGCAGGCCGGGGACATCCTCGTCGCGCCGTACACCGACGTCGGCTGGACCCCGCTCTTCCTGCTCACCGCAGGGGTGGTCACCGACCTGGGCGGACCGCTGTCCCACTCTTGCGTGGTCGCTCGGGAATACGGGATCCCAACGGTGGTCAACGTGAAGCGCGGCACCGAGCTGATCCGCACCGGCGACCGCATCCGCGTCGACGGCACCAAGGGCACCGTGGAGCGATTGCGCGCCGCGGAAGAAGAGCCGGCGCAGTGACCTCCGAGAAAAAGGGCCTCGGGCCTCGGTGGGTGGCCCTGGTCGTCGCGCTGCTGCCCGCTGCGCTGGCCTGCATCGACGTCGGAAACCGGGACATCGGCTTCCACGTGGCCACCGGACGGGCCATCGACCTCCTGGGCCAGGTGCCCCGCACCAATGTCCTCTCGTTCACCAACGCGGAGCACCCGTGGATCCTGCACCAGTGGATCCCTGCATATCTCTACCACCGGGTGGACGCGGCCTTCGGCGCGGCGGGCCTGGTGGGGCTGAAGGCCCTGGTGGTCTTCGCCACCTTCGCGGTCCTCTGGCTGGCCCTGCGGCGGCGGACGACCAACTGGGGTGTGGCCGCGCTCTGGTTTGCGCTGGCCGCGTCCGCTGCCTTCCCCCGGTTCCTGGTCCGACCCTTCATCTTCTCCATGCTGGGACTGGCGGTCTTCCTCTGGGGACTCACCTTCGCGCCGGCCGCGGGAGCGAGGCTACGGGACTGGCGGCCCTTCCTGATCATCACCACCGCAGCCGCGGCGCTGACCTCGATCCTCCACGCGGGCTTCGTCTACCTCTGGATCATCGCGCTGGCCTGGATCGCGGGGATCGTATTCGATGCGATCCTCCCGCGGCCAGACCGGGATCCTGAGCGCTGGCGACGAGCGGGGCTCGCGGCGGCCTGGCTCGTCGGGATGGGCGCTGCGTCCGCGTTGCTCCTGACCCTGGCCAACCCTTACGGCGTGGAGGTGCTCCTCCTGCCGTTCCGGTTCTCCACGGACACCTGGTTCCATGCGCACCTGGTTGAGTACCGGCCGCCACCCTTCATCCCCTCTCTCTTCCCGGGGCTCTGGGGCTCCCTCTTCCTGGGTGGATTGGTGCTGGCGGGCAGCGCGCTGGTCCGGGCCCGGCGGGGCGGCCTCGGCGGCGCTCACGTCTTCGGCCTCCTCGCGCTGGGCGCGTATTCCTGGCTCGTGTTGAAGCACCAGCGGATCGTCTACCCATACGCGTTGGTGGCTGCGTTCGTCGCGGTGCCGTGGACCGACGATCTCGTTGACCTCCTGCGGGGCCGCGCCCGACGCGTGGCCGTGGCCGTGACCGTGGCCATGGCCGTGGCCGTGGCCGGGTACTCCCTCCAGCTCTGGGCCACCCACGGGAGCCCGGGCTTCGGTCTGGACGAGCGACACCACCCGGCCCGGCTCCTGGCTTTCGTCGATGAGCAGGACCTCCCCGACCCGACCTTCGTCTCCGACGCGTGGGGTGGCACGTGGCTCTGGGAGTTCTATCCGGAGCGCCTGGCCTTCGTGGACAACCGTCTTGAGGCCTACCCCTTCGAGTTCTACAAGGGCGTCTACCAATCGATCCGCTACGGCGAGGACGGCTGGGAAGAGAAGCTGGCGACCTACGGCGTGAAGACCGCGGTGCTCAAGTACGGCACCAAGGGCGAGATCAACTTCCTCGAGGGTCGGCCCTCGGTGCGCCAGCGCATGCTCGAGGACGAGGACTGGCGCCTGGTCTACTGGGACGACCACGGCCAGATCTTCGTCAGGCGCGATGCTGTCCCGCCGGGATGTGAACGCTGCGCCGACACTCGGCATTTTGACCCGGATCGAATGGAGGGCAGCCGCCCCACGGTCCACCTCGTCGCGGCCGAAGCCCAAGAGGTACTGGAGAAGAACGGACCATCGGTGCGGGGGTATACAGCGCTGATCATGGGGCATTGGCTGATGGGACGGAAGAACGAGGCCGTGCTGGTGCTGGATGAGGCGCTGGAGGCGTTCCCGGGGAACGCGGAGTTGGAGGCGATGCGGCCGAAGAACTAGGGTCTCTGCACGGGTTCAGTCCCCCCATCCCCCTTCGGGGACTTCCCCCAACAAGGGGGGAAGAGGGCGCGCCGTACCAAGCTCGAAGCGCGGTACGGTTGAGTCTCTGCAACAAACATTCGGCTGAGCAAGGAGAACCCTCCCCCCTTGTTGGGGGA
>CAZNWW010000096.1:0-9717 GCA_964576155.1 uncultured Myxococcales bacterium
GTTCAGCGCTTGGGATCCGTTTCTTGGGACAATGGAGATGTGATCAATCAAGAGCTCTCCGACGGTTTCGGCAACCACGTCCTGCTTTTTTGGGAATTCCGGGTCGCAGGCTCCCCGGCTCGGATTGGTAGGTGGTAAGCAGTGAAGACGAAGGAGCATGTAGAGCGCTTCAACCAGGCCGGGGACCTTGTCTCCCACCCGGCAGTCCCTACTTTTTAGGTAAACCCGTCACCGGAGGGATGACATGAGATCGACTGTTATTTCCGTGGCCCTGGTCGGGGCCCTGTTTATAGGCGCCACTGTCGCCCAGGCCCACTGCGAGATCCCTTGTGGGATCTATGGGGACGAGGCCCGGTTTGTAAAGATGCGTGAGCACGTGAGGACCATCGAGAAGTCCATGAAGAAGGTCACTGCGCTCTCCCGGGAGACGTCGGTGGACTACAACCAGCTGGTGCGCTGGGTGGCCAACAAGGACGCCTACGCGGTGAAGCTCCAGGAGGTGGTCTGGCAGTACTTTCTGGCCCAGCGGGTCAAACCCGTGGCCGCGAAGGCTGACAAGGCGGGCCACGCGGCTTATGGGCTGCAGCTCGAGTTGCTCCACAAAATCACCCGCCGGGCCATGAAGGCGAAGCAGGGCACCAACCTCGAGCACGTGAAGGCCCTGCGAACCCTCATCGATCGCTTCGAGAAGGTATACTTCGGGCGGTAGGGACGGGCGCCTTGTTTCCCCCGGGGGCCGGGCCTATATTGGTCCGGATCTTGACCTGCGGGGGACGAGCGACATGGCCGAGAGGTCTTCCGAGCATCCCGACCGGCGCACAGGCCCATTCCCGCTGGGTAGCGCAGCGTACGTTGAGACCCTCTTCGAGCAGTGGCGCCAGGCTCCGGATACCCTCCCGGAGAAGTGGCGCTGGTTCTTCGAGGGCTTCGACTTCGCGATGTGCCCCCGGGACTGCATCGCCGCGCGCCGGGCCGGGGCCCAGGCCCGGACGATCCAGCTCATCGAGGCCTACCGATCCCGGGGGCATTGGATAGCGACCACGGATCCCCTCTCGGATCCCCGCCCGGTCCCCCCGAGCCTGACCCCGGAGCATTTTGGCTTCGGGGAGGCGAACCTGGACGAAGCCTTCGACACCGGAGATCTCCCGGGACCGGATCGGGCCCCCCTGCGGGAGATCGTGGCACTTCTGCGGGCCACCTATTGCGGCAACGTAGGCGTGGAGTACGCCCATATCCAGGATCCTGTTATGCGGCGCTGGCTCCAGGGGCGCATGGAGGAGACCCGCAACCGTCCGGATCTCTCCAAGGAAGAACGGCTGGAGATCCTCGACCTCCTCTCCGGGGCCGAGGTCTTCGAGCGGTCCCTGGCCGCGCGGTATCCGGGGCAGAAGCGCTTCTCTCTCGAGGGCGGCGAGGCAGCTATCCCTGCGATCCACACCGTGGTGGAGGCGGCGCCGTCCATGGGCGTCGAAGAGATCGTCATGGGCATGGCCCATAGAGGTCGGCTCAACGTCCTGGCCAACATTCTGGACAAGCCCCACGAGATCATCTTCTCGGAGTTCGAGGACGTAACCGGAGATGAATCCGCGGGTGGAACCGGGGACGTGAAGTACCACAAGGGCTTCAGCTCGGACCACGCGGACCGTCAGGGACGCTCGGTGCACATCAGCCTCACCGCGAACCCCTCGCATCTCGAAGCCGTGGATCCTGTTGTCCTGGGGAAGACCCGGGGCAAACAACGCCAGCGAGGGGTGACCGGGGAGCGGTGGCGGGTCCTGCCCCTGCTGGTTCACGGAGACGCAGCCTTCGCGGGCCAGGGCATGGTGGCGGAGGTGCTCAACCTCTCCCGGCTCGAGGGTTATCGGGTCGGCGGCACCCTCCACCTGGTGATCAACAACCAGATCGGCTTCACCACGAGGCCCTCCGAGGCTCGGTCCACGCCCTACGCCACCGACGTGGCCAAGCTCATCGAGGCCCCGATCTTCCATGTCAACGGCGAGGATCCCGAGGCGGTGGTCCACGTGATGCGCCTCGCTTTGGAGTTCAGGAACCGCTTCCAACGGGACGCGGTGGTGGATCTCGTCTGCTACCGGAGATACGGCCACAGCGAGGGCGACGAGCCGGCCTTTACCCAGCCCTTGCTCTACCAGACCATCCGCAGGCGCCCCACCGCCCGGCAGGCGTATGCGGCCCAACTCCGCGACGCGGGGTTTCTCGATGAGGGCCAGATAGCGGAGCGGGAGGACTCTGTGCGAGAGTGCCTCTCCGTGGCCCGGCAGGCCCCCCCCGCCACTGCACCGCCTCGGGATGACGGCGTGCCGAGTTACCGTGGCCTGTGGAAGGACCTCGAGCAGGGCTGGTCCTTCGAGTCCGGAGATACCCGAATCTCTCGTGGCGACCTCATCGAGATCACCACGGCCCTCACGACGGTACCCGAGGGCTTCGCGCTCAACCCCAAGGTGGCCCGCAAACTCCCCGGGTTCCTGGACGCGGTGCGGAGCGGAGGTGCCGTGTCCTGGTCCCAGGCGGAGCTCCTGGCCTTCGGGGCCTTGCAGGTGGAGGGCACCCCGGTGCGCCTCAGCGGTCAGGACAGCGCGCGGGGGACTTTTTCACAGAGGCACGGGGTCTGGAAGGACGCGGCCTCGGGACGGCGGCATGTTCCCCTGCGTCACATCCGGGAGGGGCAGGCCTCGTTCTGTGTCTACAACAGCATGCTCTCCGAGGCCGCAGTCCTGGGCTTCGACTACGGGTACTCCCTGGCCGAGCCCCGGATGCTTGTCCTCTGGGAGGCCCAGTTCGGCGACTTCGCCAACGGCGCGCAGGTGATCATCGACCAGTTCATTACCTCAGCGGAGGCCAAGTGGAGCCGGTCCAGCGGCGTGGTGATGCTCCTGCCCCATGGCTTCGAGGGGCAGGGACCGGAGCATTCCAGCGCGTACCTGGAGCGGTACCTCCAGGCATGCGCCGAGGAGAACATCCAGGTGTGCAACATCACGACCCCGGCGCAGTACTTCCACCTGCTCCGACGGCAGGTCCGGCGGCCCTTCCGCAAGCCCCTGATCGTCATGGCCCCCAAGAGCCTCCTGCGCCACCCGCAGGCCGTCTCCCCTGTTTCAGAGCTGCAGGAAGGCGGGTTCCGGGAGATCCTGAATGACCCGTCGCCGCCCCGATCCGTCCGACGGGTGGTCCTCTGCAGCGGCAAGGTCTACTACGATCTCCTGGCCGCGCGGGGCGAGGCCTCGGGTGTAGACACGGCGATCCTTAGGGTGGAGCAGCTCTACCCGCTCCACCAGGAGCGTCTGCGGGTCCTGCTGGAGGGGTATGGACAGGCCGAAGAGTTCTGTTGGGTCCAGGAGGAGCCGAAGAACCGGGGCGCGTGGACATTTATGGCGCCGCGGCTGGCCGAGCTCCTGCCCGGGCGGGACATCCGGTACGTAGGGCGCCCGGCGAGCGCCAGCGCCGCCACCGGCTCCCTTCGGTATCACCGGGAGACCCAGGCGGCGCTTGTGCGAGACGCGCTGGGGATTCCCGAGGAGGACAATCAATGATCGTGGACATCACGATCCCGGAGGTGGGGGAATCGATCACCGAGGGGATTTTAGTCGAGTGGCTCGTCGAGGACGGCGCGATTGTGCAGATCGGTGAGCCACTCTTCGAGCTCGAGACCGACAAGGTCACCATGGCCATCGAGGCGGAGCAGGCCGGTCGGCTGGGTATTTTGGTTCCGGCGGGGGAGACCGTTCCGATCGGGAAGGTCGTGGGGACTTTGGAC
Source organism: uncultured Myxococcales bacterium (assembly GCA_964576155.1). GTDB lineage: Bacteria > Myxococcota_A > UBA9042 > CAIXZC01 > CAIXZC01 > CAZNWW01. The sequence continues at coordinate 3,773 of CAZNWW010000096.1, forward strand.
ACAGACGTCTCTGCCGAGAGTCGTCCCCCCTCCGTCGACTCCGTCGACACCTCCCCCAACAAGGGGGGAGGATCTCCGAGTGGGGCGACGTTCGAAGCTTCGCTCTCCCCCGCTGTCCGCTCCATGGTTGCAGAGCACGGCGTGGATCCGGCGGTGATCCAGGGGACCGGGAAGGGTGGGCGGATCCTGAAGGGTGATGTTGTCGAGCACCTGGACGCCACCACCACAGCAATAATCCCGCAAGAGAATCTCCCCCCCTCGTTGGGGGGAGTGCCCGAAGGGCGAGGGGGGGGCGACCCCGTGCAGAGCCTCCAGACCCGGCGCAAGATGTCCTCGTTACGGCAACGGATTGCCGAGCGCCTCGTCATGGCCCAGCAGACCGCAGCGATGCTCACCACCTTCAACGAGGTGGATATGAGCGCGATCATGGCGCTCCGGAAACGGAACCAGGCCGAGTTCGTCGAGCAGTTCGACATCAAGCTCGGCGTCATGTCGTTCTTCGTGAAGGCCGTGGTCAACGCGCTGCAGGGGATCCCCGGGCTGGGTGCGCGCATCGAGGGCGACGAGATCGTCTACGACAACACCTACGATATCGGCGTCGCCGTCAGCTCGGAACGGGGCCTCGTGGTTCCCGTGATCCGAGCAGCGCATTCAAAGAGCTTTGCAGAGATCGAGAAGAAAATCGCTGACCTGGCCGGGGCAGCCCGGAAGGGACGACTCACCATGGCCGATCTAACCGGCGGCGTCTTCACGATCTCCAACGGAGGGGTCTTCGGGTCCCTCCTGTCGACCCCGATCCTCAACCCGCCCCAGAGCGGGATCCTGGGTATGCACGCTATCAAGCGGCGCCCGATAGCGATCGGAGACTCCATTGAGATCCGGCCCATGATGTATCTGGCGATGTCCTACGATCACCGGGTCGTGGACGGCCGTGAGGCGGTGACCTTCCTCAAGAGCATCGTCACCTGTCTCGAGAGCCCTGAGAAGATGATGCTGGGGGTGTGCGATGGCGGTCTTTGATCTCGTCGTGATCGGCGCGGGGCCCGGCGGCTACGTCGCAGCGATCCGAGCGGCCCAGCTCGGACTCGACACCGCGCTGGTGGAGAAGGATGGGTCCCTCGGGGGTACCTGCCTCAACGTGGGCTGCATACCCTCCAAGGCCCTCCTCGAGTCCTCGGAGTTCTACGCCCGTCTGGGTGTGGATGCCGAGGCCCACGGCATCCATGTCGGCGACGTCACGCTGGACCTCGACGCGATGATGGCGCGCAAGGCGAAGGTCGTGGCGGAGCTGACCCATGGCGTCGCGCTTCTGATGAAGAAGAACAAGGTGACGGTTCACCGGGGCGTCGGACGTCTGGACGGCTCTGGCCGGGTCGCGGTGATTGCGGCCGACGGCGTGGAAACAGTCATCGAGGCCCGGAGCGTGCTCCTGGCCACGGGGAGTTTTCCTGTAGAGCTGCCCTTCCTGCCCTTCGACGGCGAGCGGGTGGTGACCTCCACCGAGGCCCTGTCGTTCGCCGCGGTTCCCAAGAGCCTGGCGGTGATCGGGGCCGGCGCGGTGGGTCTGGAGATGGCCTCGGTCTGGTCCCGCCTCGGTGCGGAGGTCACGGTCATCGAGCTCCTGACACAGATCACGCCCTTCGCAGATGCGGCGGCGGCCAAGGAGCTGCAGCGTGCCCTCAAGAAGCAGGGGATCCGCTTCCTGCTGGGTGCGAAGGTCACCGGTGGGACGGTCGAGGGCGCCGGCGTGCGCCTCGCGGTGGAGGATAAACGCGGCAAGGCCGTGGAGGTCGCCGCAGAGAAGGTCCTCGTAGCGGTAGGACGCCGTCCGTACGTGGATGGTCTGGGTCTCGAGTCCGTCGGCCTGAAGACGGATCAGCGGGGTCGGATCTCCGTGGACGCGGGGTTCCGCACTGCGTCGGCGGGGGTCTACGCTATCGGCGATCTCGTCGAAGGTCCCATGCTGGCCCACAAGGCCGAAGAGGAGGGTGCAGCGGTCGCCGAGATCCTGGCCGGTAAGCCGGGGCTCGTGAACCACGACGCTATCCCGTCGGTGGTCTACACCTGGCCGGAGCTGGCCCAGGTGGGCCTCACCGAGGCGCAGGCTTCCAGGGATGGGCGGGAGATCCGGGTCGGCCGCTTCCCCTTCAAGGCCAGCGGACGCGCCAGGGCCATGGGCGACACTGCGGGGTTCGTGAAGGTGGTGGCCGACGCTCGTACGGATCAGGTTCTGGGTGTTCACATGGTCGGCCCGCACGTCTCGGAGCTTATCGGCGAGGCGGTTCTTGGGATCGAGTTCTCCACGTCAGCGGAGGACATCGCCAGGACAGTGCACGCGCATCCGACGTTGAGCGAGGCGCTCAAAGAGGCCGCGTTGGACGTCGCTGACCGGGCCGTCCACATCTGATCGTCAGACGCATTGTCCATCGACGGTGCAAATCCCCGCGCACGGCCCGCAATTCCCGCTACATCCATCCGGCCCACAGACCTTCCCGGAGCAGTCGGGCTTGCAGGTGCAGGTCCCGCCCAGGCATTCCCAGTAGGGCACGCCGACGATGCAGGGGTTGCCGTCGGGGACGTCGGCGTTGACGCAGCCGAGCGCAGGCGAGCAGCTGTCCGTGGTGCAGGGGTTGTCGTCGAAGCAACTCACCGGTGGGCCGCCGGTGCAGACCGAGTTCACACACATGTCGGGGACCGTGCAGGGATCCAGGTCGTCGCAGAACGCGGTGTTGGGCGCGAAGCCACAGCCCGTCATGTCGTCGCAGGTGTTGTCGGTGCAGGGGTTGCCGTCGTCGCAGGTGGTTTTGATAGCGCCCTCGCATTTCCCTTGGGCCAGGCTGCAGAACACGTTCTCGTGGAACTCCCCCCCCGTACACAACTGGGCGGGGCAGCCGCCGCAGGAGCCTCCGCAGCCGTCATCGCCGCATTCCTTGCCGGCGCAGTCGGGGATGCAGATGCAGTTCCCCCCCCCCCCAGCACTCCTCCTCGGGCTTGATGCCGCACGGGGTTCCGTCCGCGACCGGCGGGTGGACGCAGCCCATGAACGAGTCACAGATGTCGTCGGTGCACTCGTTGAAGTTGTTGCAGTCGTAGAGCCCCGGCCCGGTGACGCAGACGCCGCTCTGGCAGGTGTCACCCGTGGTGCAGATGTCGCCGTCCTCGCAGATCTGGCCTTCGTTGGTGGGGTCGTGCAGGCAGCCCTGGGTCGGGTCACAGGAGTCGGTGGTGCAGAAGCTGTCGTCGTTGCATTCGTCAAACTCCAGGGGGACGCAGACCCCCGCATTGCAGTACAGCCCGTGCTGGTAGATCTTCCCGTCATCCACGCACACACCCGCGGGGCAGTCTCCGCAGTCTCCGCCGCAGCCGTCGTCTCCGCAGGCAGCGTTGCCGCAGTCGTCCGGACAGTCCACCGGGTTCTCTGTGCACTTGCACATCCCGTCCCCGCAGGCTCCGCAGCAGTCCTCCCAGCACAGGGAGGGCTTCTCCCCCGGGTCGCAGGTGCCGTTGCCGCAATGCGCGCAGTCCGTGGCGCAGGTCCAGAGATCCTCTTCCCAGCCCTCGTCGCAGGGGTCTGTCTGGCACTCCCCGTTGCCGCAGACGCAGCAATCCGGCGCGCAGAAGCCCTCCCCGATCACGGCCTCCCCGCACGAGACGTCGCAGACCCCGTCGCCGCAGAGTCCGCAGCAGTCAGCGGGGCAGGTCGCACCGTTCTCACCGCAGAGGTCCGCCTGGCAGTCACCGTCACCGCAGAGATCTGTGCAGCAGTCCTCCGGGCACCAGGAAGCGTCTTCGTCGCAGTCGGGTATGCAGGTCCCGTCTCCGCACCACCCGTCGTCACAGGGGTCCGCCGGGACCTCGGGGCCCTTGTCCTCGATGGAGGTGTCCTTTCCTCCCGAGTCCCCCGGGGTCGTGTCCGAGGGCGGCGGGAGGTTGAGGTCGATCCCGCCACCGGGGGGGGGCGTTGGGGTTGATTACTGCGTCCTGGAGGTTGCAGCCGGTAGCGGCCAGCACGACGATGAGCGGAAGCAGCCGTCGACCCATGATCATTCTCCCTGGCTGCAAACGCAGAAGCCCTCGTTGCAGACGCCGGACTCGTCCGGATTGCACTGCGCCGTGCAGTCGGTGCCCGGCGGCGCCAGGGTCGCGCCGGGCGCGCAGTAGCCGTCCTCGCAGGCGTCACCGGTCGCACAGACGTTTCCGTCATCGCAGGGGTAGTCGCTCAGGGGCTCGAAGGTGCAGGTGACCTCGTCCCCCTGGATGGACAGGACCTCCTTGAGGCAGGCCTCGCCGGCCTCGCAGCAGTCTTGCGGGCAGAGCTGCACCGACTCGGCGCCGCATTTGTTTCCGCAGTGTCCGTCCCCACAGAAGCCCCCGTCGTCCGGACAAGACTTGCTGTCCTCGCCGCAGTCCGCGTTGCACGCGTCGTTGCCGCAGATCTCGTTAGCGCAGGGGTCGGGTGTGTCCATCGGCGTGTCTGGCGGCGTGTCTGGCGGCGTGTCCGGCGGCGCATCGATCGGGACATCGGTCGCAACGGAGTCGGTGAGGTCCGCGACAACGTCGACCCCCGTGTCTTCCGGCTCCGTCGTCTCGGTTGTGTCCGTCACCTCTGTCGGCGCGGTGTCTCCGGCTGTGTCCACGGTGGCGTCTTCACCTGCGACCGTGTCAGCGCCGGCGAGGTCCGGATCGGGGATGATCGTCGCCGTCTTCTCGATGCATCCGATGACGACGACGAGGGCAAGGAGGAGGACGATGTTCATGAGTTTCATGCCTGCCTCCTAGAATGAAAGGCCGAGAAGGAGTCCGCCACCATCACCCCAGATCGCGGGCAGCACCTGCAAGCCCGCTGCGGGACCGGTCTCCGGCCCTGGCCGCTCGGGTGGCGGACCGTCTGTGAGGAGGAGGACCAGGCCCGCAACAGCGGCCGCGCCCCCAACCCCCCAGAGGACATAGGACGAGAGCTGCAGCGGCGTCACTTCGTCCTCCCAGCGCTGATCGTACTTCGCCTTCCTGGCCGCAACCTGGCCCGGGGCCACGTGGCCGCTGAACTCGTCGTTGAGGCTGTTTCCCTTGTCCCAGCCGACCATCCAGGTAGCGCCACCGCCCGCGGCCAGGGCCAGTCCGCCGCCGAGCAGGGCCCACTTCCAGCCGGGGATCTTCCGGACCGCCGGCTTGCCGGCGTCCGTCGGGGCTGAAGTCCCTACCACAGTGGGATCCTTGCTTGGCCTGTCGATCTTCTTTGCCACCAGGACGATCTTCACCGTCGGGGCCTTCCCGGACTTCACCACGAGGGTCTCTTCCTTCGGGTGGTACCCGTCGTGGGTGATGCTGATGGAGTACGTCCCGGGTTGGAACCACCAGGTCGCAGGGGTTCGGAAGCGGTGTGGGCCGCCTTCTCCCGGGAAGGTCACCACCGAGCGCGTCGGGTCGGTCTCCACCCGAACCTGTACGTGGTCCTCGGAGAGCTTCTTTCGTACGAACTCCAGGGCCTCCCGGATCTTCAGGTCCGTGCCGCCCTCGGACATGAACGCGAAGTGGAGGTAGGGGAAGGCCTCCGCATAGGCGTTCATCGCGCCGTAGGCCTTGCCGAGATTTTTCAGAACCTCGATGCGGACCCGCCCTGTGGCCTTGCCGAGCGCCTTGTGGTACAGGGCGATAGCGTCCGCTCGCGTCGCAGGGTCTTCGTACAGCTTCATCGCGCGGTTGGCCATCTCGCCGGGGTCCTCGTCCTCGGCCGCCGCCCAGGTGGGGATCAGCAGCGCGACGAGGAGTAGCAGCATCGTGGGTATCTTCATCACTTGCTCCCGGGATCCGTCGGAACCTTCTCCAGGTTGAACAGAACCTTCTTTACTTCATCTTCCGTCTTTACTTCATCTTCCGTTGGGACCTTTTCGAGGCCGAAAAGGGAGTCGCTCGGTTCAGGCTCGGGTTCAGGCTCGGGTTCAGGC
>CAZNWW010000097.1:0-9695 GCA_964576155.1 uncultured Myxococcales bacterium
AGATCCAACTCAAGATCGGCGAGATCCTCCTCGGGCGCCTCGGCGACGTGGAGGGGACCCTCGAGATCTACCGGGGGATGATGGACGAACGGCCGGCGGATCCCGCTGTCTATCGGCGGCTGGGCTCTGTCCTGGCCGGGGAGAGGCGCTACGCGGAGCTCCTGGATATCTTGCGGCGCCAGCTCTCCGCGCTGGGAGAGGACCAGGAGGACGCTGACGACCTGTTGGTGGATATGGCTGAGCTGACTTACAGCGTGGAGGGTTCCCTCGACGGAACCGTTGACCTGCTGGAGCAGGCCGCCCGTCGGTCTCTGGACAACGTCCGGGCCTTCGCGTTCATGGAGGAGCTCCTCGCAGCGGAGCCGATCCGCTACCGTCTCGCCTGTATCCTGGAGCGGGGCTACAAGCACCGGAACGACATGCCGCGGCTCGCTGCCGCGCTCGAGGTCCAGCTCACCACCGGACGCCGCCACAAGCCCGAGAAGCTCCTTGAACGACTCGTGGACATGTACCGAAGCCTCCAGGACTCGGAGAAGGAGTACGCCACCCTCGGCCGACTCTTCGATCGTGACCCGGCCCGGGGGGAGCTCTGCGGACGGATGGAGGAGCTGGCCGAGGAGCCGGAGGACTGGCCACGGCTGGTGTCCCTCTATGTGGAGGCCGTGGAGCGCCTCGACGACCCGGAGTACAGCCGGCAACTCATGAAGGGTGCCGCGGCGATCTACCACCTTCGCATGGGCGACCTGCAGAACGCAGAGGCGCTCTATCGCGCCCTCATCGATGAGGATCCCACGGATCAGGAAGTGCTGGGCTCCCTCGAACGTATCTCCATCGAGTCGGAGAACTGGGAAGCGCTCTTCGAAATCTATACTCGCGAGAAGGAGCTGGCCCGGAGCCCGCAGGATCAGGTCCAGATCCTCTTCCGCATGGCAACGGTATGTGAGGACGAGCTCGGAGATCTCCCCAAGGCCACTGAGACGATGGAGGAGATCGCCCGGATCGATCCCGATGACCGGGCGGTCTTAGGCAAACTGGACGACCTCTATATGCGCCAGGAGCGCTGGGAGGATCTCCTCGGGGTGATCCGCAGCACGGTGGAGTTCGAGGAGGATCCGGAGATCAAGGTGGCCCTGAAGCTGCGGGCCTCCGGCATTCTCGAAGAGCAGGCGGGCGACGTTCATCGCATGACCGCAACCCTGGCCGAGGTCCTGGACCTGGAGCCGGGCTGCGACGAAGCGGTCCGCTACCTCGAGCGCAACCTCGAGGGTGAGGCGATCCACGAGATCCTGCCGCTCCTCGACACCTTCTACCGCAACCGGGAGAACTGGACCCGGGTCATCGAGCTCCTCGAACGTCGCATGGGCACCGAGGATGACTCCGAGAGCCGGAAGGCCACGCGGGTCGAGGTCGCCGAGATCTACGAGTACCGTCTCGAGGATCAGGAGGCCGCGTTCGCACACCACCGCAAAGCCCTGGCCCTTGACCCGGCAGACCGGACCGTCATGGCCCAGCTCCAGCGGCTGGCAGGCCCCCTGGCCCTGCAGCGGGAGCTCTTCGACATCATGGTGGCGGAGTTCGAGAGCATCCAGGACGAGATCGACCGGGAGTGGATGGCTCGCATCATCGCCCGTTGGGCCCGCTCCGAATTTGACGACCGCGATGAGGCGGTTCGGTGGTTCCGTCTGGTCCTGGACATGAACGCCGAGGACGTGGAGGTCCTGGACATCCTCGCGTCGATCTTCCGTGAGACCGAAGCGTGGCATGATCTCACCGGGGTACTGCGCCAGCGCGCGGACGGTGAGTCGGACTCCGAGGCCCGCAAGGACCTCCTCGTGGAGCTCGGCGGGATCCATCAGGACTTCCTGGACCACCCCGAGGACGCAGTAGCGGTCTTCACAGAGATCTTGGACGTCAGCCCCGGCGAAACCCTCGCCCTGGCCAACCTTGACGGACTCCTCTCCGGCCTCGAGCGCTGGGAGCAGCTCGCAGAGGTCCTGGAGCAGAAGGCCGCAATGTCCAATGACCCCGAGATGCGTCGGTTCGAGATGATGCGGCGGGCCGAGATTCTCGACGTCCGGCTCGAGCGTCTCGACGACGCCGAGGATGTCTACCGGACACTCCTGTCCATGGACCTTGCGGATCTGGATGTCCTTCATAACCTGCAGGATATCTACTCACGCAAGGGGGATTGGTTCTCCGCTATCGAGGTCTACCGCACTGAACTGGATCTCCTCCAGGACGCCGAGCGGGTGCCCGTGCTCTTCCGTATGGGTGAGATCTGGGTGGATCATCTGGACTCATCGGTAGAGGCGGTGCCTCTCTACACCGAACTCCTCGATCTGGTCCCCGAGAGCGAGGACGGCATGGCTGCGGTGGAGAGGATCGTCCTGGAGAAGGACGACAAGCAGGGGGCGTTCGACCTCCTGTTCCCGATCCTCGAAGCTCACGGAGAGTGGGAACGTCTCCTGGTCAACCTTGAGGCCTTGCTGGGCGCGACCGAGGAGAGCAGGGAGCGGGTCAGCCTTGCGCTGCGTATGGCCGACCTCGCCAGGTACCGGCTCGAGGAGCCGATCCGCGCCTTCTCCCTGCTCCAGCAGGCGCTCGAGACGGCCCCGGAGCGGGCCGACGTGGCCGACCTCATCGAGGATGTCGCCCGGGAGATCAGTCTGTGGGACGACCTGGTCGATGTCCTGCACCAGATCTCCACCGACCTGGACGATCCGCAGTCCCAACTGGCGCTCCGCAAGCAGGAGGCGCGAATCCTCAAGGACGAGGTGCAGCGGTTCGACGAGGCGATCACGGTCTTCTCGCAGCTCCGCGAGGACTTCCCTGAAGATCTCGAGGCGCTCGAGAGCCTGGATCAAATCTACTCTGTCCTCGAGCGATGGGGCGACCTCGAGCCTGTCCTCCTCGAGCGCATGGAGCGGGCGTCGAATTCAGACGAACGGATCCAGCTCGGCTTCCGTTTGAGCATCCTCCTCGAAGAGAACCTCGAACGCATTGACGACGCATGCCAGGTGATGAAGGATCTGCACTATCTCAACCCCGAGCGTGAGGAGGTGGTGGACCAGCTTCGTCGTTTCTTCGACAACGGCGTGCGGGAGGAGGAGACCCTCGGCATCCTGGACGGCTACTATCGGGGCAATGGCACCTGGGGCGACGTGGGGCGGGTCCTCGAGGGCAGGCTGGATGTGGCCGTCGAGGCCGAGGACCGCCTTGATATCTGCCGCCAGCTCTCCAGCATCGCACGGGACAACCTGGGCGATCTGGACGCGGCTCTGCGCTGGACAGGCGAGGTTCTGGTCCTCGATCCCGAGGACGAGGGAGCGCTGACGCGCTTGAAGGATCTGGGACGAGACCTGGGACGTCTCCCCGACGTGGCTTCTTTCGTGGAGCGCGCCGCGGGCCAGGCGGAGATGGACGACACCTGCATCCGCCTGGACCTCGAGGCCGGCTGGCTCCTTTCCCGGGAGCTGGATGATCTGGAGCGGGCAGAGCTGTTCTTCCTGGAGCAGCCGGACGCGCTCAACGCCCTGGACGACCTCTATGGAGGCCAGAACCGGTACGAGGAGCAAGAGAAGATACTGGCTCGTCGGGCGAACAACGCGCAGTACCCGGAGCAGCAGGTGGAGCTCCTTATGCGCCTCGGGCACATGAGGGAGGACCGCCTGGGCAACGCGGATAAGGCCATCGAGGCCTATCGCGGTGTCCTGGATGTAGACGAGCAGCACCGGGCTGCGCTGGATGAACTGGCGCGGCTGTTCGAGGTACTCGAGCGTTTCGCAGACCTGATCCCTGTCTGTCAGGCCAAGGCGGACTTCACGTCCGATCCTGAGGAGCGGGTCGCCTACTACCGGCAGGTGGCAGAGCTCACCGAGCAGCGCCTGGACGATCCCGAGGGTGCCATCGAGAAGTGGGAGGACGTCCTGGCCTTCGCTGCGCAGGACACCTCGGCCCTGGATAACCTCATCCGCCTCTATGAGCAGTTCGAGAAGTGGGGCGAGATGGTGGATGTGTGTCGTCGCGCCGCGATGGCGGAGGGCTTGGATTCAGTTCGTCAGGTGCTGCTCTGGGAGCAGATCGCCCGCGCCGCAGAGGCACACCTGGACGAGCCCCAGACCGCTGAAGAGTTCTGGGTCAAGGTCCGTGAGACTGACTGGGGACACGTCGAGGGGCAGGCATCCCTCCGTCGCCTCTACCGTATCAACGAGAACTTCGCGGCCCTGGCCATTCTCCTGGAGGAGATGGCCCGGGGCGGACCGCTGCCCGAGCCTGTCCCGGAGCCCTCGTACGAGGCGCTCGAAGAGGCCGAGTTTACCGACGCGGAGTCTGATGAGGAGGACTTCGCTGACACCGAGGCGACCGGAGAGGGTGAGGCCGTTGTGGGAGGCCCCTCCGGGGCCGATTCGGGGCCGGAGGCCCCTCCCACAGTTGAAGAGGAAGAGGAGCCGGAACCGCTCTCCGAGGCGGAGCGTGTGGAGTGCATCGACCTGTGGTGTGAACTGGCAAGGCTTCGTGTGGAGGACTACCCCGATCCGGCAGCTGCCATCGTGGCCTGGCGTGAGGTAGCGACTCTGGAGCCAGAACACCGCGAGGCCCTCGACGCGCTGGAGTCGCTCTACGAGGAGAGCGGTCAGTGGCAGGACTGCATCGACGTCCTGCGCACGAAGCTCGGCTTCGTTGAGCCTGAAGGAAGGGTCGCTGTCCTCAGCTCCGTCGCCGAGATCCTCGAGTCCTACCTGCAGGACTGGGGCGGCGCGATCGACGCCCGCCGGGAGATCCTCGACCTCGAGCCCGCGGAGCTGGAGCATTACTCCACCCTGGAGGATCTGCTGGAATCCCAGGCGCGCTGGGCCGACCTCGCCGAACTTCAGACCCGCAAGTGCGAGATCCTGGAGCCCGGCGACCGGCACGAGACCTACCGGTCCATCGCGTATCTCTACGAGAACCAACTCCAGGACCGGGAGGGGGCTTTCCTCCTGTACCAGCGGACCCTGGAGGGTGCACCCACTGACGAGGAGGCCCTGGACGGCGTCGAGCGGCTGGCCCGGGACGGTGGTCTCTTCAATGAACTGCGTGCAGTCTGGGAGGTCTCTGTGGAGGCCTTCGAGGAGCCCCTGGAGCAGATGAACCTGCTCAGGAAGCTCGCCTTCCTCGACAAGGATGAAATCGGCCGCCCCGCGGACGCTGTGGATTGGTTCCAGCGGATCCGCGCCATCGACGAGGACGACGAGGAGGCCCTGCAGGCCCTGGTTGGCCTCTACGAATCCCTCGAGCGGTGGCCAGAGTTAGCTGAAGCCCTTGAAAAACTGGCCGGTCTCACCACGGACTTCCGGGAGCAGACCTCGGTTTTCCTGCGTCTCGGTGATTGTTTGAAGGAGCGCCTGGAGCAGCCCGAGAAGGCCGTGGACGCCTACCGAGAGGTCCTCGATATGGACCCGACGGAGGAGCGGGCGATCAAGGCTCTCGAGGACCTGTACGGCCAGACCGAGGATTGGGCGGCCCTCATCGAGGTTCTGGGCATGCGCGCCTCCGTGCACCCCGAGGAGGAGACCAGCATCAAGCTCCTCCGTGGGATGCTCTTCGAGGAGAGGCTCGAGGACAACCAGCAGGCCGCCGATGAGTACGAGGAGGTGTTGGCCTACGAGCCTGCGAACCAGGAGGCCATCGGCCGTCTCAAGAAGATCTACTCCGAGGCGGGGAACTGGTCCCGGCTGTCGGACACCCTCGAGAGGTCCCTGAGCCTGACCAACATCAACGAGGAGCGCATTGAGCTGCTCACCAGCCTGGCCATGCTCCAGGAGGAGGCCCTCGAGGATCTCGGTCAGGCTGCCGACTACTACCAGCAGATTCTGGACCTCGAGCCCGAGAACGTCGGAGCCATCGAGGCCCTGGAGCGCCTCTACATGCAGGAGGACCGATACGAGGACCTGGTGGAGGTCCTGAAGCGGCACGCGGAGCTGGTCGAAGGGATCGCACTACAGGTGGACCTCCTCGAGCAGGCCGCGGCGCTCTATTTCCAGGAGATCGGTGACCTGGACAGCGCGATCTCGGTGAACCTGGTGATCCTGGACCTGGATCCGACCCACTCTCCGACCCTTGACCGCCTCGAAGAGCTTTACAAGGAGCAGGGCGCGTGGGACCAGGTCCTCGACGTCATGGATCGCAAGATCCGCATCGCCGGCGATGAGTCATCGGTCCTGGATCTCTACCTGCGCAAGGGCACGATCTTCAGGGAGGAGATGTACGCCCCTGACAAGGCCAAGGAGCAGTATCTCCTGGCCCTCGAGCGGGTCCCTGCATCGATCTCCGCTGCGGACGAGCTCGTGGAGATGTACGCTGAGGAGAGTGACTGGGAGCAAGGCGTCGCGATCCTCCAGTCCGTGGCGAACGCCATGGGGAGCGATGAAGATCGGGCACCGATCCAGATCCGCATGGGCAGCATCTTCAGGGAGCACCTCGAGGACGCCGACCAGGCCATCGATATGTACGAGGCGGCGCTGGATGGCATCCCGGGGATGCCCGAGGCCATGGACCCCCTCGTCGAGATCTATCTGGCACAGGAACGATGGGCCAAGGTAGCTGCTCTCCTCCAGCTCGTGCGCGAACGGGTCGAGGCCGAGGGAGGTGACAGCGCCCGCCTCGTCGACGTGCTCTACAAGACCGGCTATGCAGCCCAACAGATGGGGGACAACGACGAGGCCCTCCGCCAGTTCCGGGCTGCCTACGACAAGGACCAGGGCCACGTGCCCACCCTCACCGGCCTGGCTGCACTCAACCAGCGAATGGGCAACTTCGACTCTGCGGAGATCTACTACCGCAGCCTCCTCCACGTGGCGGAGACCCAGATGGACGACGACCAGAAGGTCAGCATCTATCGAGCCCTCGGCGAGGTGGAGATGGAGCTGGGGCGGCCCAAGCTCGCGGAGGAGTACCTGGCCCAGGTCATCGAGCTGCAACCCAACGATCGGGCTTGCCTCGACGACCTCGCCCGACTCATGGAGTTGCACCAGGACTACGATGGGGTGATCCGATACAAGGAGAAGCTCCTGGCCCTCGTGGAGGACTCACTGGAGCGCCTCACCATCCAGATCGGGATCGGGGACACGTTCCGTGAGAAGCTCGACCGGATCGAAGACGCTATCGACGCGTATCGCGGCGCCCTGTCCATCGATCCTGGCTCCCGCACGGCCCTGGTGAAGCTCCTGGAGATCCACATCCAGTCCCAGCGCTTCGACGAGGCCGTGGACATCCTCCAGCAGCTCCTGGATGCGGAGACGGAGCCGCGGAAGAAGGCCTACTACACCTTCACTATCGCTACGATCTACCGGGAGCATCTGGATCAGCCGATGGACGCGGTGGACTTCTGCCAGCAGACCCTGGACCTGGATCATGCGAAGCTGGAGGCGTTCCAAGCCGTGGACGAGCTGCTCACTCAGCAGAGAGCCTGGGACGACCTGGAGAAGTCTTACCGTAAGATGATCGGGCGCGTGAAGGATACGGACAACACCAAGCTCCTTTTCATGCTCTATAAGAACCTCGGTGAGATCTATCGGTCCCGTCTGGAACGCCCCGACTACGCGGCGTCGAGCTTCGAGTTGGCCGCCAAGATCAAGCCCGGCGACGTCAAGATCCACGAGATCCTCGCCCGGTTGTACGATAACTCCGGCGAGTACGAGAAGGCCGTAGCCACCCATCGAGTCCTGGCGCAGAACGATCCGGAGCGGGTGTCCGCGTACAGGCAGATGATGCAGTACTTCCAGCAGATGGGGCGGAAGGACGAGGCCTGGGTTACGTCCTCGATCCTGGTGCTCCTGCGCAAGGCCTCCAGCGAAGAGGCGGGCTTCTACAAGGAGCATCGGACCCCGTCGGTGCCGCAGCCCCAGCGGTCCCTCGACGCCAGGCTCTGGTCCAAGGCCGTGTTCTCCAAGGGAGAGAGCCACCAGATCGGCGAGATCTTCCAGATCCTCTACGAGGTGCTGGGGCATCGCATGGGGGGCAAGGACCTCAAGGATCTCGGACTCAAGCGTCGGGACGAGGTCAACGTCAAGGATCGCACCCTCTTCGGGAACGTATTCCGGACCGCAGGCCACCTCCTGGGGATCCCGGCGCCCAAGGTCTACCTATCCGAGAAGACCTTCGGCATCCACATCGAGGGGACGGTGCCCCCGATCCTGATCATCGGGCGCGACATGCTCGAGCAGAAGACGGATCGGGAGCTCGGCTTCGTGCTGGGCAAGTACCTCACGTACTTCCATCCGTCGCATCTCTTCGCCGGGACGTATGGCTCTGCGGCGCTCAAGATGCTCTACTCAGCGGCGCTCCGCTTTGTGCATCCGGAGGTAAAGATCGAGGGCAACGCGGAGGACATCGAGTCCCTCCGCGAGGAGCTGGCCCGGAAGATCTCCAACCCCCTGGCCAACCGCCTCGGAGCCGCTGTGGAGCATTTCCACTCCCGCAACCAGTCCCCGGGACTGAGCCGTTGGTTGACCAACGTCGAGCTCACCGCGAACCACGCAGGCCTGCTGGCCTGCGGAGATCTCGACGTGGCCGCCAAGTCCCTGGCCCAGGAGAGCATCTCCTTCTCCAAGCTGCCGCCGAAGGAGAAGGTCAAGGAGCTGGTGCTCTACGCGATCTCGGAGGAGTACCTCGAGCTGCGCAAGACCCTGGGTATCAACGTCGAGTAGGCACCTGATCGTTATGGGTGAACGTGTGTACGGGAGAGGTGGCAGGCGATCAGCGGGGACGCTCTATGTTGTCGCCACTCCTATCGGCAACCTCTCGGATGTGACCCTGCGTGCCATAGAGATGTTCAAGGCCGCTACGGTCATCGCGTGCGAGGACACACGGCGGACGCGGAAGCTCCTGTCCCACCTCGGCATCAGCACACCGAAGCTCATTTCTTTGCACGAGCACAACGAGGAGCGCCGTCTGAATGGCCTTCGGGAGCTTCTCCTCGGCGGGATCGATGTGATCCTCGCGTCGGACGCGGGGACGCCTACGGTCTCGGACCCGGGGTTCCGGCTCGTCGCAGATTGCGTGGCGAACGAGATCCCCGTGGTTCCGATCCCGGGCCCTTGCGCTGCGGTGGCCGCGCTGAGCGCATCGGGCCTGCCCCCGGACCGCTTCCTCTTCCTGGGTTTCCCGCCTCACAAGAAGTCCAAGCTCGACGCCTACCTCGATGAGGCCCTCCGGCCCGGGCGCACGAGCGTCCTCTACGCGCCCCTCCGTCGGGTCCCCAAGCTCCTCGAGCGTATGGCGGCCCGTGCCCCGGAGGCCCGCGTGGTCATCGGGCGGGAGCTGACCAAGCTCCACGAGCAGTTCATCCGCGGCACCGTGGAGGAGCTCCTGGCCGATGTCGATAACATCCCAATGAAAGGGGAATGCACTTTAGTGGTGTACCGGCCACCTCACTCCTCGGGTCGGGCCCAGCGCCGAGGGACACTCGATCCAATCTGAGCCGGGGAGCTTGCGACCCGGACTCTTCGTTCCCATTGGATCAGTCTCGGCAACGGTGTAGAATATTTGCACTTCGCGTAAGGAGGACGCCGTGGCGAGGAAGCGCAAGACCCAGAGTACCTTGTTCCCCAACGCACCCGAAGTGGAGAAGAAGCTCAGAGTCGGGACGGCGCTGGACGAGCGCCACCTGGCCCTCCTCGAGGAGCTGGCCCTCGTCGTGCGGGAGCTGGCTGCGG
>CAZNWW010000098.1:0-9647 GCA_964576155.1 uncultured Myxococcales bacterium
GGTTGAAGATCACCGGCCGGCCGGTCTCGTTGGCCAACTCCTCCATCCAGTCGAGCTGGATCTGACCCATCCAGTCTTTCACGTCCGCTGTGAATTCCACGAGGTCGCCCACTTCAGGGATGGTGACGTTGCCGGGATTTGACGACGGCACGTATACGTAGACGCCGCTGTACTGGTATCCGTACTCCGGGTCCTGGGCGTCCTCGGGGACCTGGATCCAGAACCTCGGAGAGCTCACCGCAGTGACGACGCCACCCAGGGAGACCTTGGACCCAGAGGGCATGACCCCGGTCTTCACCTCGTAGATCGTCGCCGGACACGGCGCGCCGCCCGGGTTCGGGAAGTCTGGGCACAGGTCGCAGGCGTCACCTGTTCCGTCCTGGTCGAGGTCCTCCTGGTCCGGGTTGTACGCGGAAGGGCAGTTGTCGTCCACGTTGGGGATCGTGTCAGCGTCCTTATCGTTCGGGTCCGGCGGCTCGCATTCGTCGGTGTCCGCCTGCAGCGGACAGACGTCGCAGACATCACCCGCGCCGTCCTGATCGTGGTCTGCCTGCTCCATGCCGTCCAGGGGACGCCCGGGGTTGAAGATCGCCGGGCAGTTGTCCAGATCGTTGGCCACCCCGTCTCCGTCCAGGTCTTCGTCGGTGACCGTCCCGTCGAACTCTCCCTCCCGGAAGGGCACGCAGGTGACCTCGCCCTCGGGGACGCCGCAGTAGGCCAGGGGATAGTTCATCGCATTGGTGGGCAGCAGGGAGACGTAGGTCTCGCCGGTCTCGGCCTCGATGCAAACGGCCTTGCCCACCAGGCACTCCGGCGCGGGCAACTCTTCACAGCCAGCGCCGTCGCCTGAGAGCGCACCCACCAGGTCCAGATCCCCGTACAAGGGTATGCCGCCCCGCAGCACCAGGTGCACCATCGAGGGTTCCGCGTCGATGATGGTCCGGTGCCAGTCATCCCCGCCGTCCCCCTGGAAGACCGCCACGTCCCCAACCAGGCCGGCCTCGAGGGAGCCGAATGCGGTCTCCATGTTCAGGGCCTCGGCGTTCCAGGTCGTGGCCATGAGCCAGAGTTCGTGATCCGTGAAGAAGCCGCCGTAGTGGTTGTCGTTGAGGTAGGCGGCGCATGCCAGCTCACGCAGCACGTTGATCGACCCGCTCAGGGTCCAGTCGGTGCCGAGGCCGATGCGCACACCCATGTTGTGATACAGGGTCACCTGCGCTGTGTGCCCATACAGGGAGATGTTGCTGCGAGGTGACCAGATCAGGGCCGCCCCCTCAGCCCCCATGTGGGCCACATCCACCGCTGCGAGACCCACCCCGTGGATGAATGCGCTGTTGTCCTCGGTGAGATCCTCGCCGCCGTCGTCGGTGGATGAGACGCAGAGGAACTCGTTGCGGGTCTCCACGTCGATGCCCTCGGCCACGTGGGGGAGGTAGCAGTTGTTGTCCAGGACCCAGGGACCCTCGATGTTCGGGTAGTCACAGCCCTGGGACTTCAGGATGCAGCCCGAGTCCCCTAAGGGAAAGGTGTTGTTGTCCGCTGCGCCGATGTCGAGGCCTTCCATCCAGTTGCTTCGATCCAGGTTTCTCAGGAAGCCCGGCGCGCTCCCCGCGCCCGCTATGGAGGTGGCCCCACCCAGGACGTGGCGCAGCTCGGCCCAGATCACCTGGGTCTGCTGGTCGTCCTTGTCGTAGTCCTGCTCGGTGTGTCCCCGGATGCCGCAGCGCCAATCATGGCGGTGCTCGAAGCGCTCGGTGCCCCAGTCGCCCGGGAAGTTGCCGTTGTAGGTGATGTGGTCATGGGCGTTCACCATACCCGGGGAGACGATACCGTCCGGGCAGGTGATCACTGTCGCATCTGCATACTCCGGCTGATCGGAGCAGTCGCAACCCACGCACCCTATGTCCCCGCCCGAGGAGATCAGGATCTCGCCGCCCTTGAACACCTCCCACGGGGCCAGGATGTCCCCGCGGAGGACCAGCACCGCAGAGCCCTCCTCGACAACGCAATATCCTTCGCTCAGCGCGGGCAGATCTCCACATTCGGTGACCTCGAGCTCCGGCGGCGGGGGGGGCTCCACGACGTCGCCCTCGACGTCAGCGTCGCTTGGGATGTCCTCCCAGCCGTCCTCGACCTCGTGGGAATCCAGGAGGCCTTCTTCGAGGGCATCCTCCGGGAGGTCCTCGAGGATGTCCGAGAGGTCGTCTTCGGGAATGTCCACGAGGAGATCCCCGAGGGAATCGAGGGTCTCTGGTGGCGGATCGATGTCCTCGATGGTATCGAGCAGGGGCCCGGCATCGCCGACGATGTCCTCGGCCCCGACGGTGTCTGTGTCGGTCCACCAGACGTCGATGATCGTGTCGTCGCCCCCGGCGATGTCCTCACCGGGCCCGCCGTCACTGCGACCGCCGTTGCAGGCGGAGAGGAGGACAAAGAGGAAGAGGAGGAGGATTCGGGTCGGTACATTCATTTCGAGCTCCTGTTCAACCGGATAGCGAAATGTACGAACGGGATCGTTTGTACCATACTAGACGAGATTGCGTCGAACCGAGACGAACTGAAACAGGAGGTGGACCGTGACGAGATGGATGATTGCCCTCGCCCTGACGTGGGCGTTCGGCGCCGCCGGCTGCGGCGGCGCCGAGTACAAGGATTCAGGCCCCGGCAAGGAATCGGGCTACTACCGGTTCGGGACGGAGTCTGACAAGCGAGCCGAGTCGGGAGTGAGGCTCCTCGACCCCGAACCCTCGCAGGATCGAACCCGCATGGCCGGCGAGGTCGGCGGCGAGCCGGCGCCGGCGTTCAAGCGGATGATCGTCTACACCGGACGCTTCACCGTAGACGTCTACGACCTGCGCCACGCGCAGCAGATCCTGGTGGACTTCGTCACGGCGCACGGTGGCTACATGCAGCAGACCACGGCGAACACCCTGGTCCTGCGGATCCCCGCAGAGCACTTCGAGGCAATAGAGCCGGCACTCCGGAAGCTGGGGCGCGTCGATGACAGCCTCACGGACATCCGCGCCCGAGACATCACCGAGGAGTACCACGACCTGGAGCTGCGCCTGAAGACCAAGCGGCAGTATCTCGAGTCCCTGCGCAGCCTCCTGGCCGAGGCAAAGAACCTCGAGGAGAAGCTCGCAGTGCAGCGGGAGATAGCGCACGTGGTCGAGGAGATCGAATCCATGGAGGGCCGGCGTCGGCTGCTCCAGAGCCAGGTGGCCCTGGCCACATTGACCGTGACCTTCCGACTCGCCCATTCGGGACCGCGGCGGACCTTCCGCCTGCCCTTCCGATGGCTCGACGAGCTCGGACTCGAAATCCTGATGCGGTGAGGAGGAGCCCATGAAAACGTTGACTACCATATTGCTCGTTGCCGCGCTCGCTACAGCGTGCGTCTCCATCCGCACCCCGGACGGCTACGCAGAGAAGAAACGCACCGGGCGCTATGACTACCTGGCCGTGTCCACGGACGCGTCCCTGCTCTCGTTACGGATTCAACCCAACGAAGACAAGCGTAAGGGGACCCTGTCCTACTGGTCCGAGGCCTCCAAGAAGCAGCTCACCCTGTCGAGGGGCTACGAGTTGAAGGAGGAGGGGGCCTTCTCCACGTCCAAGGGCCCCGGCCGCTGGTTCCTCTTCACGAAGAAGTGGAAGGGTGCGGACCACCTCTACCTCCTGGGCCTGGTAGTGAAAGCCCGCCGGATCTACGTGATGGAGGGGGGCGGTGAAGACGGGATCTTCGAGGGAGATGTGCCCAGACTGGTGGAGGCCTTCGGGACGCTACGTTGAGTCTCTCCCGTCCAGGACCTCTGTGAGGGCCCGATCGAGGTCTTCGAGCTGGTATGGCTTGGCGAGAACCCCAAGGAATCCGTGGGCCTTCGGGTGGGCCATGACGGGATCGTTGGAGTATCCGCTGGACACGAGGACCCGGGCCTCGGGATCCAGATCCAGGACCTCCCGTACGGCCTCGAGCCCCCCCATCCCGTAGGGGACCGTCAGATCCATGATCACCGCATCGTGTTGAAGTCGTGGGCGATCCCACCGGCGAGGACGCCCACGGACTCGAGCTTCGCGGCCCGCTGACGCTCCTCCTCGAGATCCCGTCGCTCCCGGATGTCCTTCAAGATGCCGATGACACCGATGGGATCACCGTCGAGGCCGGTGAGCAGGCCGCCGTTGATCTCCACGGGAAAGGGCTCCCCGGCCATCGGCTTCGCGGTGTGCTCGGATTGAAACACCCGGTCCTCCACGAGGACCCTCGTGAAGTTCTCGATGGCCTGCTCCCGCTCTTCGGGGATGATGAAGCTCAGAGTGCTGCGGTCGATCAGGTCCTCGGCCCCGGTGCAGCCCAGCATGATCCACCCGGCGCGATTGACCTGGCGAATTCGCCCGTCGGGATTCGTGATGAAGACCCCGTCCGAGACGGTCTCGAACATGGTGACGAGCTGGGCCTCGGCCGCTGTCTGGCTCTGCTCAAGAGCGCGCTCGAGCTCGGCGATACGCTTGCGCAGCGCGCGATGTTCTCCGCGTCGTTCCTCACCCATCCTCGACTGCCCACCCAACTGCGACCGGAGTCGATCATACTACAGTCGAGTGGTTCCGTGATACCCTTCCATCCCATGGAGACGTATATCCGCTTCGTCATCCGTCACCGGGTGGCTGTGCTCGCCTTCCTGTTCGCGGTCACCGGCGTTGCCGGTTGGGTGCTGAGCCAGGGCGTCATGGCCACCTCACTGGGCGCGCTCTTCCTCGGAGAGAGCCCGGAGTACCTGCGATACAAGGACCGGTGCAAGGAGTTCGGCGGAGACAACCTGATCATCATCGGCTACGAGGTCCCCGACCTCCTGGACGCCGAGATCATCGATGGCCTGGAGCGGGCCGTCGCCAGGATCAGCACCATGGATCAGGTGTCCCGGGTGGAGAGTCTCCTGGATGCGGCCCATATACACGGTGCTGGGGGGACGGTCCAGATCTCGAACTACACTCGGGAGGCCCGAGCCACGCCGGCGCGTGCCGGCGCGCTCCTGGAGAGGCTCCTGGCTGATCCCCTCTACCGTGACCTCGTCGTCAGCAGCGACGGGGGCGCAGGCGCGATCATCGTGGAGCTCCCGGTAGACGACACGCGCCCCGTGGAGAAGGAGCCCCTGATCGTCATGGGGATCTTGAAGATCCTCACGGAGGAGGGCTTCCCTGCGGAGCAGCTCCACCGCACCGGCGTGGTATCCCTTGTATCGGAGATGATGCACCAGGCGATCTTGAACATCACCCGCATCTTCCCCGCAACGGCCGTCATCCTCCTCATCGTGGTCTTGCTCCTGTTCCGACGCCTGTGGCCGGCGCTGATCACCTCCGGCGTGGGAGCTGTGTCGGTCCTCTGGACCATGGGCTTCTCGGTCTTGATCAGCCGGAACATCAACATCATGGTGGCGCTCGTCCCGGCGGTGATGCTGATCGTGTCGTTCTCCGACGTGATCCACCTCTGCAGCGCGTACCTCCTGGAGTGCGAGCGGACCGACGACCGGGACGAGGCCATCCTGCGCGCCGGGACGGACGTCGGAAGGGCCTGCCTCTACACCTCCCTCACCACCTTCGCGGGGTTCGTGTCCCTGTCCCTGGTCCCCGCGCCGGTGTTCCGACAGATGGGGCTGGTCCTGGGCTTCGGTGTGGCCACGGCCCTGCTTCTGGCCATGACCATCGCGCCCATCCTCTTCTCCTTCATGCCCAAACCCCGTCCCTGGCGGGACGGTAAATCCATGGTTCTGAGGGCCCTGGACAAGTTCCTGAACGGCATCGAGGGGCTCGCGCTGGGACGGCCCCGCCATGTGATTGTGGTCTTCACGATCTTCCTGGCAGTGGCCGTCGCAGGCACCCTCCAGGTCAACATCGACACCTCTTTTCGGGACCGCCTCTCCGACGACAACGAGGTCAGCCGGGACACCCGCTGGTTCGAGGAGCGCTTCGCCGGCTCGGGAACCCTGGAGGTCTACATCGACTCGCCCGAAGGGCGGGACCTCCTGGATCCCGAGGTCCTGGGCGCGATCGCCGCCTACCAGGACACGCTCACCAAGCTCCCGGGGGTGGACAGCGCAACGTCAATGGTGGACGTCATCCGGCGGGTCCACCAGGCCATGGACCCCGGCCGCCCCCCGGGAGAGATCCCTGCCGATCGGAAGCGCATCGCGGACTACATGCTCCTTTTGGAGATGTCCGCGGAGGACACCGGCCTCGATCGGCTGGTGGACTTCGACCGGCGCAGCGCACGGATCATCCTCCGGATGGAGCAGGGTATCCCGGTCCGTGAAACCCACGACCTCGGCAAGGCTGCAGAGGAATTGGCGGCGAGCCGGCTACCTTCGGGGACCACGGTGGAGGCAACCGGCGCGTTCTATCTCATCGGCGGCTGGCTGGACGAGATCATCGCCGGGCAGCGCCGCGGGCTGGGCGTCGCCTTTCTGTCTATCTTCATAATGATGGTGATCGCCCTGCGCTCCGTGAGCGCAGGGCTCTGGTCCATGATCCCCAACATCCTCCCCATCCTCGCCCTGGGCGGCCTGGCCGGGTTCATGTGGGAGAACACCGACTCCGACACGATGGCCATCGCGATGATCGCGGTCGGAATCGGGGTCGACGACACGATCCACTACCTCATGCGGCTCCGCCTGGAGGCCCAGCGCACGACAGACATGAGGGAGGCGTTGCGACGGACCTTCCACTTCTCGGGCAGGGCCATCGTGATCACCTCGGTGGTCCTGGTGGCGGGCTTCTCACCCTTCATCCTGAGCGATTACCTCACCGTGTCCTTCTTCGGCACGCTTCTCCCCATGTGCCTGATCGTCGCGCTGGCCGCAGACCTGCTGCTGGTGCCGGCCCTCGCTACCCTCGGGTTGTTCAAATTCAGGTAGTGAGTGAGCCTGGTAGCAGCACCGGGTTGGTTGCCGGAAGACGTGAGCGCGCGAACGTCCTGTGGGCAACCCATGTCTGCAACTGAAACTCAGAAACGCTTCAGGTTCTTCGCGTCGAAGGTCCACTCCGGTGTAACGAGGGTGGCGCCGAACCATGCAGAGAACCATGGGGATTTTCCGGGATCTACGGGGTTGCGGAGGACGTGGATCTCCTGGGCGGGCATGTAGCTCTGGGCGAGGAGAAACACCACCTCGCCGCTCTCGGGGTCCGTCGCCGTGTCCAGGACGATTGCCGCGTGGCCATATGGCTTCTTCACCTGGACGAAGACATCCCCCGTACGGATCTCCTCGGGGCTACCGACGGGCTTCAGTTCCTTGTCCAGGGAGCGGGTCGATGCGTACATGAAGACCACGTCCAGGTAGCGTCGGAAGGTCTTGTAGGACGACGAGCGCTTCCCGCTCTTTTCCCAGGTCACCTTGTTGCCCGCGACAATGGGTCGGACGCCTTTGGCATAGTCCGCCCACGCCAGACGATCGCCGCTCGTGAAGTCGAACGCGATCTCCTTGAACCTGCCCCTGGCCCAGAGCCACTCAGCGCGCAGCCTGATCACCGCGTCGGCGCATTGCTGGAGGTCACGGTTACCGACGTCCATCTTTACGATGGCGAAGTGGTTCGTCTGATCCGGCTTTGGCTGCCCCGTGTGCAGGAGCAGGACGTTGTCGTCCTTGAGGGGCAGCGCACGCAGAAATGCGGCGAAGCCTTCCTTGGGCAACTCGGTCCGCTGGAAGCCCTCCGGAGGCGGAATCTCGGCCACCGTCTTGTAGCCCGTGGGCTCCGGCGCCTCGGAGGGTTGGGCCCGGCCATCCCTGGCGCAGGCTGCCGAGAGCGTGACCAGGATCAGGGTGCACAGGGTTTGTTTAGCATTCATGGAGTGCCTCGACTCCTGTCGTCGGTCTGCCAGATCATACCCCGCATCTCCTCCGCGGATTCCGAATCGGTCACGTAGTCCTGCGCGCCCAGCCGATCCACGGGCAGCGCGCCGACGAGGCTGTTCAGCACCCACGCGTATCGGAACCGGCTGAGATCGTCCAGGGTCACCGGCTCCTCCCGGACCGGGCGCTGCGCCGCTACAGCGGCCAACGCTATGCTGGGCAACTTCCACGGTGTCTCGGGGGCCACGAGGCCCTCATCGTCAGCGAAGAGAAGCGCGCCCGAGCCTGTCTCGGTGAGCCGCGCTTCCACGTCCACGAAGGCCGAGTCCCAGGCGCCCATGGCCCGGGCCCGGCGCGTTGCCTCGAGGTAGGGGAGGTACGCGTTGGTCTTGAAGCGCGCGAGGGAGCAGGCATGGATCCCGTCGGACACGACGATCTCCACTGGATCGAGGGGAGGAGGCTCGTAGGAGGCGGCCATGGCCATGGGGACCACGGCCCCACTCTCTCGCTCGGGCCCCAGGTGCAGGTTCACCCGCGCGGTCTCCTCGAAGAGCTGGTTGTGCCGCACGACCTCTGCGAGGAGAACGTCCAGCTCCGCAGGGAGAGGCCCCAACTCCAGGGCCTCCAGGCCTTCCGCGGCGCGCTCGAGGTGACGGTCCACCCAGGCGAGGCGCCCGTCTGTCCATAACATGGTCTCGAACACACCCACGCCAAAGCGAAGCCAAGGGGACTCCGGCGGGATCGGCAGTGTCCCCTGATGGAATCGGTCGCGATAGAAAACGATCATGATCCCAACACCTCCATGAACTTGGCCGCCTTCGCGGTGGTCTCCAGAAACTCCGACTGAGGGTCCGAGTCAACTACGATACCACTCCCGGCGTCGAAGCGCAGGGTCTCCGAATCACGATCAGCCACCGCGGTGCGGATTGCGATGGACGAGTCCATGTCCTGCAGGCCCCTGAAAAGAACGAATGAGCCGCAGTAGACGTCCCGGGGATGCCCTTCGAGGCGATCGATGAGGCCCATCGCCGACTCCTTTGGACAGCCCGTCACCGATCCCCCGGGGAACGCATCGAGCAGGAGATCCACCGCGTCCCTGTCCGGCCTGAGTCGTCCCGTCACGTCCGAACACATCTGCAGGAGATCATCCACCCGGAACACGTCCCTGTGCCGCGGCACTGCGACGCTGCCGTGTACACAGGAGCGGCCGATATCGTTGCGGATCAGATCCACGATCATGGATAACTCAGCGGACTCCTTCGAGGAGCCGAGGAGCGCAGCCCGCGCTGCGACTTCGTCCGCGCCGGTCGGTACCCGGGCGGTGCCCTTGATCGGCTGTGACCGAACCGCCCCGTCGACGACCTGGAGGAAGCACTCGGGGCTGGTGGAGATCAAGCGGTACCGTCCCGCATCCAGGTAAGCATAATGCGAGGCCGGATACCGGTCGAACAGAACACGGAACAGGGACCAAGCGCCGTCGAATTGGAAGGGTACTTGGTACCGGATCGAGAGGTTGAGTTGATATGCGAGGCCGTCGCGGATCGCCTCGAGGGTCTCTTCGACGCCGGCGATGTATCCGGCGCGGTCCATGGACGGAATCGGAAGGATCGACGCATTCCGGACCCGATGAACCACCGGGGCAGATGGCCGGGCGGACATGTCCCTTAGGACCTCGCCGAGGGACGCATCGTCCGCGCGGATGTCGAGCCGCCCCGTGTCCATGTCCCACTCCAGCACTGCGTGATGCCTGCGCAGGAGCCCTCCGGGGAAGCCCGGGGTCCGGTGCACGCCGAGGGACGCGCCCAAGCC
>CAZNWW010000099.1:0-4840 GCA_964576155.1 uncultured Myxococcales bacterium
CAGTAGAACAAGAGCACCGCGCCCGCTACTTCTCCCGCCAACGCACCGGCCAGGAGAACCCCGGTGGCGAGGTTCAGCCACGAGATCCAGCGGAACAGGTCCGCGGATCGCACCCGGTCAGCAAACCAGAGGTAGCCCAGGGTGCTTCCCAGCCGCAGGAGAGCCTCGATGATGAACGCGTGGGCCAGCTTGGATGCGCCGATGCGGGAGAGGAGCATCGCCTCGGTGAGCCCGCTGCCCAGCTCGGTGCCCACGGTCATTACGAAGAAGAGGAGCCAGAGGATCGCAACGCGGAAGCGATAGCGAGCAGGATCCTTCAAACCATCCACACCGTCCGGGGTGTGCCTCGGGCCACGACCTCGCCCATATCCCAGGACTCGAGAGTCCTCACCACCTCCTCACCGCGATAGGCGAAGGGGAGACCCCGGACATTGTGGATCAACTCCCGCTGGTTCCCCGCCGCGGGCTCCATCTCAAAGTACCTCCGGTCCTCCAGTTCCACCACCCGGCGGACGCCCCGGAATTGCGGGTAGGCATAGCCACCACCGTGTGGGAGCACGTTCGCAGACCGGAGGCGGTCCAACATTCCGGTCCGCTCGGCCCGGGAGAAAACCCCGGCCCTCTCCAGCGCGTCGTCGCTGAGGTTCGGGCGTACCCGCACCAGGGCCACGGGCAGCTCCGCCCGCAGCGCGATAGGGACCACCGACCCCGGCGCCTCGACCAGGCAGCCCAGGTTGTAGTCCCCCGCGCCGCGGCTGCCCTGGTGGGTCGTGTTGGACAGAACCCGGTTCCCTGGGAAGAGCGCATCAGCAATAAGCTCCCGACGACGATGCACGAAGCGCTCGACGCGACCGTATCCGTCTAGATACTCCGCCGCGGCGTCCCCTTGCAGAATCCGGATCGGGCCCCAGGGCGTATCGACGAGTTCCATGGCCTTTTGCAGGGGCGCGGACTTAGAGACATAGAGCCCCATGCCCCAGGGTCCGTCCGCCCGAATCTCTGCGCCGGAGCCGTGGAGGAGGGCGACGGTCCGGAAGCCCTCGACGGTGGTATCCAGGTCGAGGACGCTGACGAAGTGGTTGCTGTTGCCCAGATCCCACTCGATGGGGGTGCCGTCAAGGGTCGGGTTCCCGGCCTTGAAGCGATCCGCCCGGGAGAGGACCTCGTCAGCGTCGGGCGTCTCTTCGAGGCCTACCAGGAGCATACCGCAGAGGTTGCTCTTGATGCTCAGGGTGACGAAATCGCCAGTGTACTGGATCACACCGCCATAGCCGAAGCCATCGGCCCAACGCTCGATGTTGCGACTCACCGTGGTGTCAGGCGCGGAGATGAAGGACGCGTCCTCCGGCAATCCGAGCCGCCGCTGGACCCAGGCGATCTTTGCCAGACCATAAGGGATGTTCGCCTCGCAAAGGTCCTGGGCTGCGTCTCCGGTACCAAAAAAGAAGCACCGCTCCCGTGCCGCCTCGAGGGTATGGTTCAATCCGTCCTCCGTCGATGCCCCCCGTCGTGGGACCCCCATCATAACGCCTTCCCATCCGGACGGCGACCGCCTTGACCGCCCCGGGGTTCCCTCGTCCGGACTTTGTTTTTTGGCGTCATTCGCGTATCCTCCAGGCTCGGAGGATGAAATGGCATCAATCACTTTCCTCGACAGCGGTGACCTGAACCGCGCGGCCCTGTCCCGATCCATGGCCCGATTCATCGAGGCCCGAGTGGCCGAGGGACGCCGGGTTGCGCTCCGGGTTGCTGACGACCAGAAGGCGGCCAGGTGGGACCAGTTCCTCTGGTCCTGGGACGACCTGAGCTTCATACCCCACTCTATCCTGGGCGCCGAGTGGCCCGCGGATGAGCCGGTGACCGTGGCCACGCGGCTGCCGCCGCAAACTCCTGATCTGATCCTGATCTGCCTGGATGACGTGCCCCTCGAGGATCTCGAGGGATACGCCGACGTATACGAGTTGGTGGACCGCAACTCCGATGAAGGCGTGGAGCGCGCCCGGGAGCGGTGGGCCACCTGGAAGGCCACGGGTCGGGCCCGAGAGTACCGACGCGACTGGACCACGGGAGGTTCCCCATGACGAGAGCGATCATGCTCACACTGGCGCTGACGCTGCTGGCCACCGCGCCGGCTCATGCAGATGTGTACATCAATGGTCAGAAGGTCCGTGGGGTCACTGGCCTGACCCTCGAGAAGTGCACCGTCACCTTCAACCTCAAGGGCGACGTCCATATCACCGCGCCGGGCTACAAGGTCGCCCCGGCCGCTGCCATGGGCGAGCAGGTAAAGACCGTGACCCAACCGACGGGCCCGGTCGCGTCGGTGACGAACCGATACTTCCTGGTGACCCGGACCAACGCGCCGGGCTCGGTCCCCCTGGACTTCGAGGTCTTCGTAGGCGGAAAGTTGGTGAAGACGATCTCCTCGGAGGACAACGGCCTCGTGGTGGAGCTGACCCTGTTCCTCGTTCCGGGGAAGAACTCCGTGGAGATCCGCAGCCTCGCGAAGACCGCCATGGCCGGAGCGCCCAGCGACAGCTTCCGCATAATCATCGGGAGGGGCGCACCCAACGCCGGGTCCCTGGAGATCGAGGACGTTCTCATGACCTACGAGGTCACGGCCAACGATCCCGCTCCTCGCACTGACCGCTACGAAATCACTGCGAAGTAAACAGTTCTACTCTTCGAGGGGGAAGCCGAGCGCTGCGCCGATCTCTGCAGCGAAATCCGCGGCACGCTGGTACCGGTTTTCTCGCGCCTTCTCGAGGGTCCTCAGAAGTATATCGCCTGCCTCCACGGGGATCTCCTTGCGGATGGTCGTGGGGTGCGGCGCGGGGGTGAACTGGTGGTGGGCCAGGATGTTGGCCGACGGGAACGGCGTCTTGCCGGTGAGGAGCTGGAAAATCAGGATCCCGAGGGAGTAGATGTCCGAGAGGTGATCCACGAAATCGCCGACGATCTGCTCCGGAGACATGTAGAGCGGCGTCCCGCAGATGATCAGCGTCTTGGAGGGGTTCTCGTCCAGGGCCTTGGCCAGGCCGAAGTCCATGAGCTTGACGTTGTCCTTGCGCATCCCGGTGAGCATGACGTTCCCGGGCTTGATGTCCCGGTGGATGATGGTCTTGTTGTGCGCGTACTGGAGCGCGTCGCAGAGCTGGTAGGTGACCGAGGCCACGTAGTCCAGCGGGAGGATCCCGTCTGAGTCGCGGAGCTTGTCCTCCATCGTGATGCCGTCGATGAACTCCATGGACAGGTAGAGATTCTCCCCCACCTGGCCCATGTCGTAGAGGGTGACGATGTTGCGGTGGTTGAGCACCGCCGTGGTCTGGGCCTCCCGCAGGAAGTATCTCTTTGCTACTTCATCGGGGACCTGGTTCCGGAAGAGGAACTTCAGCACCACGTCCCGGCCGAGGGTCTTGTCGAAGGCTTTATAGATGACGCCATGCCCGCCCTGGCCGATCTTGTCCACGACGGCGTAGCGATCCGCTATGCTCTCCTTCTTGGGAAGCTCGAAGTCGACCTTGCCCTGCCGGGCCTCCTCCTCGGTGACGGTCTCGATGTTCACCACCATGGTCTGCGCGCCGGAGATCACCATGTTCTCGAGACGCTCCAGCCAGTTCTTCGCCTTCTCGGCCACCGGACCCTCTACGTCCAGCTGACGGAGCAACGGCAGGGCCTCTTCTGCCCGGTTGGTCCGTTCACAGAGGGTGGCCAGCGCGAAGAGGGCCTTGGAGGTCTGGATGTTGACCCCACGGAAGTTGAGGATCTCGGAGTATTTCTTCAAGGACTCCTTGACGTCCCCCTGGCTCTCCAGGATTGCCGCGAGGGACATCGCGGACTCCATGTAGTCCTCTTCGAGGGGAGTGATCCGCTTGAAGAACTCGATGGCCAGGTCGTATTTCTCGAGGCGCATCATGATGTTGCCGAGCGCTGCCCAGTTCTGCTGCCGCTTGTAGAGCTCGACGACCTTGTTCCACTCGTCCGCTGCCTCGTACAAGCGGATGGCGCCGGCGAGATCGCCGACCTTCTCCAGGGCCTCCGCAGCGGCACGGGTCTCGCCGGCCTGCAACCGCGCCTTTGCAGAGAGACGGAATTCACCGAGCTTCTCGAAGATCTGCGCGGCCTTGTTGAACTCGCCGGCCTTGAAGAAGGTCTCCCCCGCCTGCTTGAGCTTGCCTGAGAGGAGGAAGTGCTTGCCGGCTTTGTCCAGCTCACCGATCTGCATGTAATGCCTGCCATGCAACGCTGCGGCGCGCTTCTTGTCCCCCAGACGGAGCAGGAGGTCACCGGCCTTCTTGTACTGTTTGCCCTTGTTGTACATCCGGGCGCCCTGTTTGAACTCCTTCGCCTGGACGTAGAGATCGCCGGCGTCCTCGTACCGGTGGATCTCCTCCAAGGCCCTGGCAGCCTCGGGGAACCTCCTGACCTTCCTGAACGAGTTAGCGGCGGCCTCGTGATCGCCGACCTTTGCGAAGAGCTCGGCCGCGCGTTCATGGTTCCCGACCCGCAGATAGACCCGGGCCGCCTCAGCGAGACGCCGCTCCTCGATGAGCAGGTCGATGGCTTCACTGGTACGCCCCATCTCCACCAGGAGCCGACTGGCCTCCATGATCTTACGCTGCCCCAGGAGGCGGTCGACCTCGGAGTAAGGATTCTTGCGTGCGATGATGACGACACGGACAACGAAGAAGACGATCGCCAGGACTACGATCCCCCCTCCGATAGTGAACAGCATGGGCAGACTGGCCAGCACTGAGGCCCCTCCTGGTACACACCTTCGTTGGTGGACCCTACTCCAACGGGATGCGGAGGGCAAGAAACCGAAAGGCCTCGCAATGCA
>CAZNWW010000099.1:4850-7781 GCA_964576155.1 uncultured Myxococcales bacterium
CCACACGGAGCAAGCTCCACTGGATTTTGAATCCAGCGCGTCTACCAATTCCGCCACTTCGGCGCTTCAAACAACGGAGAAACTACCACAGACGCGCGTGCGATGGAAGATGATGTTTCTTGCACGCCAGAGGGCGACATGGTACAAACGGACAACCGAGATTTTGACCAAGATAAGTTTAGAATCCCGGCCCCATGCCCCGATAAAGCGGACCACATGGAGTCCGGCCTGAAGGAGACCGTAACGTGAAACAGGAGCGTTGGGGAGTCAAGGTCATCGACTCACAACTCAAGGGACTGGAGGCGAACCGCAAGTATATGATCTATGGGGGCATCTCGTTTGACCTGCTCTCGTTCCTGGTCACCTTCCTTGCCTCAGGCCTCAAGGTAAAGCAGCGGACAGCGCTCATCACTTCGGAGGATCCCTCGGAGGTCATCCGCGTCGGGCGCCACATCGGCATCGATCTCGAGAAGGACCTGCACAAAGACGCGTTCATGATCCTGAAGTGCAAGCCCTTCCTGGGGGAGAAGCTGGTCCAGCTCGGCAGCTCCAATCGAATGATACAGGAGCTGCGCCACCTCATGGGCGCCCCCCTTCCCCACCGGGTCGGCTTCTACCCGCTGTCCTCGTTCATCTCGGACAGCAACCCGGATCACCTCATGCGCAGCACGGAGTTCTTCTTAGGCGCGCTGAAGCGAATCCGATCCACCGTGATGGTGGCGGAGACAGTGAAGAGCAAGGCAGAGGACCTCTACCTCATCCAGGAGCTTCGCCGCTCCGTGGACGGGGTGTTCCGGCTGACCTCGTCGTCGGACGATACGCGTGAGATCTCCATGGAGAAGGATTTCACGCCGGAGAACCGCAAGAACAGCTGGGTGTATTTCATCCAGAAGGGCGTCGGCATCCAGGCTGTGGAGGCGGAGCAGGGCGCGCAGCTTGCGGACGACTTTGATCCCTCCAACCCTGCGCATAGCCGCCGGATCCTCCTGGTGTCGAATGACCCCAACGAAGTTGACCAGCTCCGGGCGGGCCTGGAGCCCATCTTCACCCTCGAGATCGCACGTAGCGAGACCGAGGCGATGACCCAGCTCCTCCAGCCCAAGTTTGGCTTGATCCTGGTGGCCTTCGCAAACGACGAGCGCGGCCAGGCGTTCTGCAGGTACGTACGTACCCAGCGCATCAAGCATCCGGTGGTTCTGGTGGGCAACCAGAAGCGCCGGGCCTGGGAGCGGGCCTCCGTGCTGCTCCAGGGCGTGGACGACTTCATCTCCCGTCCTTACTCCCAGGTCGAGTTGATCTCCCGAATCTCCAGCATCCTGCGGCGGGCCTCCTTCGGCTTCCCCTTCGAAGAAGTGGCCGAGTACATCGGCGCACAGAAGCGACTGTGGCAGAAGCTGAAGAAGTACACCAAGGAAGACCCTGAGACGGGGCTGACCACCCTCAAGTTCTTCAACGCCGCCCTCGAGCACGAACTCTTCAAGGCCAAGATGGTCGGCTATCCCTGCGCGCTCATGGCGGCCACGACCGACGCGGTCGGGGACATGAAGGACGAATTCACGAGCTTCCTGAAGGACATGGTCCGGGACACGGATCTCGTAACCCTGCTTCCATCTGGTGAGTACATGATCTTCCTCGGCGCCAACGGCCCCACGGAAGTGGACCTGTTCGTCAAGCGGCTGGCAAAGGGGACCACCGAGCGCTTCACCTCGAGCCCGATGCCGGTGAAGTACGCAATCGCCAATTACCCGAAGGACGCCACCGATGGCGACACCCTGGTCAAGGTGGCCGCCAACCGTGTCCAGGAATCTCCGTCCTCGTTGAACTGAAAGGGGGTTGCGTGACGCGCTTGCACCGTCCAGCCCTCGTCGCTGGGCTCCTCTTCGCCATCCTCATGGCGCCCGCCGGAGTCGTCCGCGCGGCCGAAGACCCGCGACCCGACAGAGAGGTCCCTGGTGACAAGTCCGAGTACCAACTGGGTCTCGAGGCCACATGGGCAGGGGACTACGAGAAAGCCCGCGGCCATCTCCTGGCCCACCTTGCCCGGAACCCCGACGACGCGCAGGCTGTCCTGTCCCTGGCCCGGGTGGAGTTCTGGACCAACCGGTACGAAGAGTCCATCGCGCTCTATGACCAATACCTCAGGCTGCGGCCTCACGACATTGACGGGAAGGTCGAACTGGCCCACAGCCTGTTCTGGATGGGAGACCTCACCCGAACCGAGACCGTGGCCCGGGACGCGGTGGCCCTGGAGCCTGAGAACATCAAGGCCAACCTGCTCCTCGCAGCGGTGCTGCAAAGCACCGACCGCAAGGAGGAGGCCGACGAGGTCTACAACTGGGTCCTGAAACTGGATCCGAACAACATCAACGCGAAGAACCGCCAAGCTCTGGCGCGGCCGGCGCCCGAACCCGGGAGGGCGTTCGTGCTCACCTCCCGGAACCTGTTGTCCGGGGACAACTTCGACTACCTGGGCTTCAAATCCGTCACGGGCCTGGGCATGGGCTTCTTTGGATTCCTCACCCTCGAACCACAGCTCCGCATCCGGATCCTCGACGATCCTCGGGTGCCAGCGCCGCTGACCGGGGTCGGTCCGGGCCTCAAGCTGGGCTTCAGCACCGGCACGCCGGTAAGCCTCTGGGCCCGGGGGGCCTATGTCCCCATGGTGGGCGAGAGCAGGACGGTCCACGGCTGGTCCGCAGGCGCGGGAATCGAAGTCCGCATCACCCCGGAGTTCTCCCTCAGGGGCGCGTTCAACACCGAACTGCACGGCCTCGAGCGCCAGAGCGCCCTCGCTGTACACGAGGGCTTCCGCCGCCACGAGGGCAAGCTGGGCCTCTACTACGCGCCGGGCTGGATACGTCTGGTCGCCAGCGGCGCGCTCGGCGGTGTCTTCGACAACGGCTCGAACCTGGGCCTCAACATGAGCTGGTG
>CAZNWW010000099.1:7791-9631 GCA_964576155.1 uncultured Myxococcales bacterium
GGCTATCCCCCGCTGTACGGGTACACGCCGGCAACTGGAAGGTCCACATCGGGTACGGATTCTGGGGCATGGTCTATGAGAATCCCGCGCCCATGCGTACCGCGCCCTCGGACGGGAATGTGCACAGCACGTACTGGGACCCTGCGGCCGCCCTCAACCACACCATCTACGTGGACCTGGACGCACAGCTCCATGCCCGGTGGAACCTCTATGCGAACGTCGGCGGCGGCCTGGCGCATGAGCGCGGCTGGGCGACGACGACCACAGAAGCCTCATGGACCGTGGCCGGGCTGGTGAACGGCAGCCTCGCTCTCGGCTGGATCCCATCGGCGGCCTTCGAGGCCCGCCTGGGCGGCGGCTTCGGGGTGAGCAGCCGTGAAGGTAACCCCTATACCTCGTGGAATGTCCTCCTGAACCTGATCGGGCGGTGGTAATGGGCAACATCGACTACGACAGCGAGAAACCCAAGGGATCGGGCAAGTATGGGATCGCGCTGATCACCGTACTGCTTCTCATGCTGATCATGTCGGTCTTCATTTACGCCGTGACCGAGGCGGGGGACTACTACTTCGGCCAGCGCAGCCTCTTCATCTCCATCAGCATCACCATGCTGATGTTCTTCCTGCTCTTCCTGATCATCCGGTACTTCTTCCTGTTGTGGTTCTCCTTCGTCCAGCACATCGAGTCCGTCTCGGAGCCGGACGAGGTCGGCTGGGAGCCCTGGGTGAGCATCATCGTCCCCTCGTTCAACGAAGAGCGGGTCATCGAGCGGTCCATCCGGTCTCTGCTCCAACAGCAGTATCGAAACTTCGAGGTCATCGTCATCGACGACGGCTCCACGGACAACACCTCCAAGGTGGCCAGGAAGCTCGAGGGGAACTACGGGAAGACCAACGTCAGGGTGATCCGCCAGCCCAACCGAGGCAAGGCCGCCGCGCTGAACATGGGCATCTCCGTGGCCCGCGGCGAGTTCGTGCTCAACGTGGACGCGGACAGCAACCTGCACCCCCTCACCATCCGCAAGATGGTGCGTCACTTCAGGGACAATAACGTCGCGTCGGTCGCGGGCAACGTGAAGGTCCGTAACCGCATCAACCTCTGGACCCGGCTCCAGGCGCTCGAGTACATCGAGGGCCTCAACATGGTCCGCCAGGCCCAGGGCTTCTTCCGCTCGGTGAGCATCGTCCCGGGCCCCATCGGCATGTTCCGCAAGGCCGTGATCCTCGAGCTCGGCGGCTACGAATCCGACACCTTCGCCGAGGACGCGGACCTGACGTTGAAGATCGTCACCGCTGGCTATCACATCCGCTATGAGCCCGGCGCGATCTCCTACACCGAAGCTCCCGAGGATCTCCAGCAGCTGCTCAAGCAGCGGTACCGCTGGACCCGAGGCATCCTCCAGTCCATGAAGAAGCGGCCCGAGGACTTCCTGCAACCCTGGAAGAACCTCACCTTCTTCATCCTCTGGTACATGATCTTCGAGGCCATCCTGTGGCCTGCTATGAACATCTTCGCCAATGTCTTCCTGATCAGCATGAACGTTGCGTATGGCTTCATGGGCCTCCTGCTCTTCTGGTTCCTCCAACTCACGGTGCTGGACGTGGTGGCCGCGATCCACTGCATAGCTGTGGAAGAGGAGGATCTGAAGCTGGTACCATACGCGGTGGTCTATCGAATCTTCTTTGTCCTGGTGATCGACGTCTGCAAGGTCTTCGCTACCTTGGAGGAAGTCGCCGGGGTCAAGATGGGCTGGGGCAAGCTGATCCGCACGGGAACGGAGTGAGTCATGCAAGACTTCATCGACATGCTGTCCAAGGTGATCTTCTTCGCGATCATCGCG
>CAZNWW010000100.1:0-8416 GCA_964576155.1 uncultured Myxococcales bacterium
CGGGTCACAGCAAAGACCAGTCACATCGCAGGTGTCCGTCGCCAGGGGGCAGCAGCCGTCGATGCAGTTCACCGCTGAAGGGCAGGTACACTGTCCTTCAATGCAGTCCCCGCCGCCGTCACAGGTGCCGCAACTCCCGCCGCACCCGTTGTCGCCGCATTCCTTGTCGTCGCATTGCGGGACGCACGGGTCGCCCCGGGCACACCGGAAGCCCATGTCGTCGAAATGCTCATCCGGAGGTAGTGAGCTGCGGGTGGACACTCGGAGGGAGTGATTGGACGACACGAAGGAGCCACCCCGTCGAATGCGGACCTCACCCGTCGCCGGCCCCTCGGGATCAACCCAGGGGAGGGGAGCCCCGGGCCAGGCGCCACATTCCACGCAGATCCCCTGACCGGTGGCGTCCTCCGCTTCGCAGTAGTAGTCCTGCGCAACCCAGTCGGAGCACCACTCCGAGACGTTCCCCGCCATATCGCAAAGACCGTAGGGGCTGTCCCCTGCGGGCGACTTGGAGCAGACCGCCGCCGGGACCGAGGCGCAGTCCTTGAAGACGGCCTCGCTGCAAGTCGCCTGTGGGTTCCCCCAGGGAAACGCGCGGCTCTCGTTCTTGCATCCAGCCTCTGCGCCATTGAACTCACAGCCGCCCCGGGCCCCCTTCTCCCACTCTGCCTCAGTGGGGAGCTGCTTCCCCGCCCACGCGCAATACTCCGCTGACTGGGACCAGGTCAGACAGTTCATCGGGTGGTCGCCGGCCTCGAGGTCTCCCCAGGTGCAGCCGGGGGGGCCGACAATGGGTTCAGAGCAGACGCCGGCGCCTACACAGGCTGCGTACTGCAACATGGTCACCTCGGTCACGTCCAGCTCGTAGACGGCGAGGTAGACCTCGTGGTACGGGTGCTCGTCCGGGTCGCAGAGGGAATCCGAGACCAGGGATCCCGGGCAGTTGTTGCAGCCCATCCAGAACGTGCCCGCCGGGATCTCCACCATCTGCGCGGTGCAGGCCTGTCCATCGCCCACAAGCGCCGTGCACTCCTCCAGGATCCCGCACTCGCCACAGCTCCCGGCGCAGCCGTCGTCGCCACAGTATTTGCCCTCGCAATCCGGTTGGCAGACATCGGGCGCAACCGTGTCGATGATGTCCACGGGCTCGATGGTGTCCACGGGCTCGATGGTGTCCGCGGGCTCGATGGTGTCCACGGGCTCAGCGGTGTCCACGGGTTCGATGGTGTCCACGGGTTCGACGGTGTCCAAGGGTTCGATAGTGTCCACAGGATCGATGACATCTGAGGTGTCGTTTTGGATCGGTGTGTCTGTGGACTCGACAATGTCCGTGTCCACGGACTCAACCGTATCGATGGGCGCCGACGCGTCAGAGGGGACATCACCGGTCCAAGTCCACTTCGCCTCCTCAATGCAGGAGGCGAGGAGGAGCACGACGAGGGGAGCGAGGAAGAGTCGGGGCTGCACCCAAAGGGTATGAGCCTCGTATGAGCGAAGCTTCGTCCGCTCAACTCGGCTACAAAGCCCATCCCACAACGACAGACGCATTAGCATCGGCGTCCTCACAAGATCAGAAGTCAAGGTCGAAGGTGAGACCAAGCATCTCGGGCGCAGCGAATGGTGCGATGTGCACAGCGCTGTCCGCGTCGGGGCGGGTCCAGTCCATGATCAGGAAGACCAGACCCGTCGCGGCGGCCGCGCCGCCGATGCCATAGAGCGCGTAGGCCCCATAGGTCATGGGTTTGACGTCGCTGTTGAAGCCGCTCTGGTAGGCTTTCCGGTTGGCCTGCCACACGCCGTATTCGGTGGCATCGCCCGGGTAGTCCTTCCGTAGTTGCTGGTCCTTGTTAAAGGCCACGACCTGGAGAATCGCGCCGACCGCTACGAGGCCCATGCCGCCGCCGAAGAGAGTCCACTTCCAGGCCTTACCCTTTGTCACGGGCGGCTTGTCCACGACGGGGACGTCGTCGGGATTGTCAGGGACCTTTGGCGGGGCAGGCTCGAGGCGCACGATCACCCGCCGGTCCCGGTCCAACTCGTGGGCCCGGATCGGCGTCTCGCCGGGGACATGCTCGGGCGCAGCGCTGAAGATCTGCCCCTCTGCGCCGCGGGGGAACCACCAGCGGAGCGGACAGGGATAGGCCTGGGTCCTTTCTGCGGTGAAGTAGAGCCGGGTCCCGGGGATATCGCAGGAGAATCGCAACGGGATATGGGTCTCGGCGAGTTTTTTCTCGACCGCTGCCCGCTCCGCGGCGACCGCCTGGTCTTCCTTGGGCGCATCGGTGAGGTACGCGTCAAGATGGTGCCAGGCCTCCGGGAGGCAATCCGTGGCCTGGTACGCCACGGCGAGGTTTACATGTACGTCCCCGCGACCCTGGGGCGACATCTCATCGAGGATGTCCAGCCAGATCGCCACGGCACCGTCGAGCTTGCCGTCCTGGGCCAACGCCAGGGCCCGGTCGCTCTCTGCGGAGAGGACCTCGGGGGAGCGGGGCTCGCCCGAGGAGGCGACGGACGGCAGCAGTGTTAGGAACAGGAAGACGATGAGAGTGCGGATCATTTTTCCTCCACATTGACCTTTCGGAAGCCAAGACCGTCGTCCTTCTTCTCCGGATCCTCGACGGTGACCTTGCGGAAGCCGAGGCCCGGCTTGGCGGCCTCCTCGGCGGCCTTCTTCGCAGCCGCTTCCTCAGCGACCTTCTTCGCGGCCATTTCCTCGGCGACCTTTTTCGCAGCCGCAGCGTCGGCGGCCTTCTTCGCTGCTGCAGCCTTCTTCGCTGCCGCGGCCTTCTTCGCTGCCGCGGCCTTCTTCGCAGCAGCACGCTTCTCGGCACGCCGTCTCCGTTCCTTGTCGGCGTTGCGCTTCTCAACTGCGAGCTGGTCCTCCTCCATGGCCGTAGCGGCGGCCTCGGCTTTACTGGGCGGCGGCGGAACGTCCACAGCCGCTGCGTCGGGGACGGTCGCCACGGCGACGGTGACGTCCTCCACCGGGGCGGCGTCCACCGCGTCGGGCGCGGGCGGAGGTGCCGCGGCGACACTCAGGTCCTCCCCGGCCGACGCCACGATGTCGCCCGCCTCCGGGAGGGCCGCATGCAAATGTGCGGGGACCTCTGCGGACTGGTCTTCCGGCACGACATCGGCTGTCGGGGAACTACCAACCGCAGGTCCTGCCTGCGAGGGAGTGGCGCCAGGCCGGGCCTCCCACGGACGCCAGATCCCGATGACCGCGGCGAGCATCACGCCCACGCCGATCCCGATCCACAGCGCCCCGCGCCCACGAGACTCCCGGGCCAATGCGGCGGTATTGGTGCCGGGGAAGTCGTCTTCGATGACGGGAGGCGGCGGAGCCATCTGCTTCGGTGACAGCGACGCTACGCTCTCGGCCGCCATGGTTTCGCTGGTGGAGAAGGCAACCGCATCCAGCTCCCCGCTGGGCGTCTCCATGGTGTCGCCCATGGGATCCGGGGGAATACGGTCGGTGCCCGCCTGGATATCTCCGAAATCCGTCGTGATCTCGCGAAGCCCGGCCGCGCTGGTGCCGAGAGCAGGTAAGGAGACGGTGCCTTCCGCTGTGGCTGCCTTCATGGCCTCCTGCAACGACCTGCGGAACTCCGGGACGTCCTGATGCCGCTCTGCCGGATTCTTGCGCATGACGTGGCGCAGGAACTGGTCGATGGACTCGGGGACCTGCACGTTCGGGTTCTTCACCGAGACGGGCTTGGCCTCTTCCCCCACGTGCTGCATGAGGACCCGCATCGCGGTGGTGTCGGAGAACGGCGGCTCCCCGGCCAGCATCTCGTAGAAGACGATGCCCATAGAGTACAGGTCGCTGGCCTTTCGTGCCTCGTACCCCTGGGCCTGCTCCGGGCTCAGGTAGGCCGGGGTTCCGCAGATCATCCCGGTCTTGGTGATGGTGCCCACGGTGCCGTCTGCGAGCTTGGCGATGCCGAAGTCCAGGACTGTGACGTGTTCCCCCTCGCTGCCCCAGGTGACAAAGAGGTTGTCCGGCTTGATGTCCCGGTGGAGGATCCCCTTGTCGTGGGCCTCCTCCAGGGATTTGCAGGCCTGCAGCAGGATACGGGCCGACCGGGCCCAGTCCATGGGGGCATCGTCCTTGATCACCTTCGAGAGGGGCGCCCCCTCCAGGAGCTCCATGGTGTAGTACAGCAAACCCTCGGCGGTGACGCCGAAGTCATGGAGGGTCACCGTATGCGCGCTCTTCAACGATGCGATAGCCTTGGCCTCGACGAGGAACCGCTTCACCGATGACTCGTCCTGAACCGCGGCCCCGCGCAGCACCTTGAGCGCTACCTTGCGACCGATCATCGCCTGTTCGGCGATGTAGACCGTCCCCATACCCCCTTCGCCGAGTTTGCTGAGGATTCGATAGCGGTCGTCCAGCAGATTGCCGACCAGATCCTGCTCCGCGACGAGCACCAGCTTCTCATTGTCGTCGGTGCACCGGATCAGATCCTGCTCGAACCGCTTGAAACATTTGGGACAGTATCGCTGCTTCGCCTACCTGCAAGGTGTACCAAGTCAATTTCTATCAGGTAACCCCGTTGACCGCAACGCGTGCGCGTGCTTTATGGACTGCCATTGTGCAGATGGAGAACCGGATCCGGCAGGAAAGACGCCGCGGTGCGGACGCCGAGTTCGACACCCCAGAGCTTCCAGATCGCGATTGAGAGAGTGTCCGGGAGGTAGCGGCCCCACATCTTCACCGGCACGGTGTCGACCTCCACCGAAGGCGAGATGGCCAGCATCAGCAGATACTCGATGATGTGAGATGCGTTGGCAGCGATTCGGCCCGAGTATGGCTGGGCCGAGCGCTGAGCCAGGGTGCGCTCCTCGTGGATCGACCGGCCAAACTCCGACTCCACCAGCTCATCCGGGCTGGTGAGGATCACCTCGGCCCGGATTGTGGGGGCCCCAGACTCCACGTAGCTGGGAAAGTCCGCAGCGAGGCGCTCCCGGGAGAGCCCGCAGGGGGTCGCGTAGCTCCAGTCCAGACCCTTGGCCCGCTCGACTATTTCACCGTCCGGAGGCAGTTCGAGATCCACCAGGAGATTCACGTCGTTGTAGGTCCCCTCGTGGACCTCCCGCTCAGCGAGGTCAGCATGGGGGTAGGCCCGGATCGCCTCTTCGATACCTGCCTGCAGGTCTGGCTCGGCCATCACCTTGATACCGATGACGTCGTCCACGCGCATCTGCGCCGGCTCCACCTCCAGGGGACCGTGCTTGAAGGACCGGGACACCGAACGCTCTGCGCGAAAGAAGTCTTCCTTCATCATGTCCGTGGTGGAGTGGAACCGCTCCGCGGGGAGCCCCGACTCCCAGGCCCGGGCCTCGGCCATGGCCTGCGCCCGTTCGTTGATCGCGCCGGACAGCCAGGAGGCCACACGGCGGGAG
Source organism: uncultured Myxococcales bacterium (assembly GCA_964576155.1). Taxonomy (GTDB): domain Bacteria; phylum Myxococcota_A; class UBA9042; order CAIXZC01; family CAIXZC01; genus CAZNWW01. The sequence goes on from CAZNWW010000100.1 coordinate 5,413, forward strand.
GTCTTCTCGGCAATACGCCGGATGCCCTTGGTCCGCGTCGCCCATAGCAGGCGACCATCCGCGGCGCACGCCAGGGCCATGTCGGTGGGAGTCCGGGGGAAATACTCCTCCGGGTGATCCCGGTAGCGGCCGTACAGAAACCGGGCGCGCTCCGTTGTCGGTGGAATCCCCCGGATGATGGCCTCCCGCAACTCGTCCTTGTCCGAGAAGCGGTGGACGCAGACCGGGCCGTCGTGGATCTCGGCCTGCACGTGGTCGAGGAAGCGCCGAACCGGCTCCGAAGTGATCAGGTTGTCGTAGATGAAGAGCTTGGTGACGAAGGCCCCGTCGTCGGGCTCGATACGGTTGGCGAGCCAGCGCATTGCAATCTCGAAGAGACGGTCCCTGTGAATGGAGCTGGTCAGGTACATCTGAAGGTGCGCACGGCCGAGGGTTCCTTGTCGTTGCAAATCCGTTCTGGTACCATACCGCGGAACCTGCGGGAGGACCAGAGATGAAGAGGACCACAGCGCTCATCGCCGCACTCGGGCTTCTTGTCGGCTGCGGCAGCGACTCCATGCGGGTGGAGTATCCCGACTTGGGATCATACTTCGATACCCTCGATGACGACACGCCCGTCCCTGACGACGCCACCCAATCCGACGACAACACCGGACCCGGTAAACCCGCCCTTGGCCTCCTCGAGTATTTCGACAACTACGGCGACGACCAGAAGCCCTGTCAGGGCTTCCAGAACCCCCCTGAGAACACCCTCAAGATCGACCACTGCAGGTTCGACATGGCGTACAACCAGACCCGCACCTACCAGGTGATCTATTTCGAGAAGAAGGACGGCAACATGGTGCCGACGGCCTCACAGGAGATCGAGTGGGAGCTGGTCAACGTCGGCGACGAGGGCGACCCCATCGCGACCCTGGACGCGTTCAACACGGGGACCAACCAGTCTGGCATCGCGCAGGTCAAGGTCCAGACCTTTGAGAAGCCGGGGCAGTTTGCCCTGAAGGCCCGCGCCATCACCGACAAGATCCAGATCCCGACGCTCTACTTCGACATCGTGGTGGAGCCCAAGCAGGTCGAGCCCCTCAGCGTCAAGGTCCAATACAACGGCGGGAACTCCGCTATCAACAAGTGGAAGGCCTACCTGTTCCCCCAGGCGATCTCGAACCCGAAGACCTGCCCGGACATCGACCCTGAGCAGATGCCCCCCGCGGACAAGGCCAGCTCCGAGCTGACCCTGACCTCCACGGCGAAGTTCATGAACTTCGCCGACCTCTCCCCCGACCACCCGGTCACCTTCACCATCTGCGCGATCGCCTTCAAGTCGGGCAGCTCTGCGGTGGAGGCCTACGGCTGCAACGACGTGGACGGCGTGGTGGAGTTCGGCAAGTCCACCGTGGTGACCATCGAGCTGAAGGACCTGCCGCCCAAGTACAAGGGCAAGTACAACGTCGTCAACCACTTCAACATGATCAGCGCCCTGCCCGACGACATCGAGATGGTGGTCAACGTCATCATCGATTTCTTCAATAACCCGATGGCGGCGCTCCTGGAGTTGACCTGTATCCTGAGCGGGGACGCGTTGGATGAGGTATGCCAGCTCTTCTTCATCCACCCCGACGATCCGGACATCGACGAGCTGACGCCCATCGGCGGCATGGCCGCGGACCTGATCAACGCGCTGCTGCTGAGCCTCCTCGAGGGCACCATCGGCGAGGACATCCTCTTCACCGGCAAGGACGTGGGCAACGTCCTCAAGGACCTCGAGATCCTCTCGGTCATCGAGTTCAAGTCAGAGCCTGACGAGTTCGGCCAGTGGAACTCCGACGAGACCGAGGAGGAGTGGCACACGGTCCAGTTCCAGTGGACCCTGGGCCAGGAATGCCAGTGGGAGGACCCCAACTGCGGCCTCAAGAGCTTCTCCTTCAACACCATCGGCCAGGACGTCGTGGTGTCCACCTTCGAAGCGGAGATCCCCGGATACAACAACGGCGAGTTCTATGACCTGGTCATCTACCCGCACCCCCTGGACTTCAACTACGGGGCGTTCCTGAACTTCATGATCCAGAAGGTGGTCCTGCCCATGGTCGCGGGGGACGGCTCCGACGGACTCCCGGTGGTGGACAGCTATGAAAAATTCATCATGTCCCTGTTGGGCGGCAAGGAATGCCTGGTCCAATACAACTGCTGCGATATCTTCGCGGAAGGTCTCACGAGCCAGGGCTCATGGATGTACCCGGTCATCAAGGCAGGCTGTGACGCGCTGATTCCCATGGGCGCTGCCTACCTCGAAGGCTTCCTCATGGACCTGGACATGAACACCGGCGACACCTTCACCCTCTCCACCAAGGACGGCGTACCCTGCAAGCTCTACGACGACAACCAGGATCACGTCATCGACAGCATGGGCAAGCAGCAGCCCGACCTGCGGTGCCTCTGGGACGTGAAGCTGAAGGTCGGCGGCACGGACGTGTACTTCGAGTCAGACTTCTACGGCAACAAATAACCCCCACCACCCTACCCGAGAGGTACATTTCGTTGCGAACAGAGTTGCGTGAGATCTTCCAGCACACCTGGACACAGACCACGATCCGGAAGATGGGCTACAGGGTCCGCCTGGGCCGCTCCGTTCGGATCCCGTACACCTTCGAACTCAAGGTCGGCTCGCAGGCGTTCCATCGCCGGGTCCACCCCTACGAGGGTCTCTTGCCATCCAACCTGCGGCTGGTGCGGATCCCGATCCCTGCCGCGTCCCTGGAAGTGGAGGTCCAGCGGGCCAGCATGACCCAGGTCTACCTGCACCTGGACTGATGGAAACTCGCCCGAAGGTCAGGAGCCGACTCATCTGGCGCATGGCCTGGCGGCTCCTGCGCTCTCATAAAGGCCCATATCTCTCTGCGGTGACCCTCATCTCCCTGGGCGGCGTTGTCCTGGGCGTTGCGTCGCTCCTGGTGATCTTCTCCATCACCTCCGGCTTTGAAGAGGTGTTCCGGGAGAAGCTCCTCGG
>CAZNWW010000100.1:8426-9130 GCA_964576155.1 uncultured Myxococcales bacterium
GTCACCCACGCGTCCGCGGCGACCTACGACGAGATGATGATCTCCTACCGGGGACGTCGGGCAGGCGTGCTCATCAAAGGTATCCAGAGAGACGACTCCCCGGCCAGCGCCCAGCTTCGAGACCGTACAACGAAGGGTGATCTGGACGAGCTGGGGCGCACCCTCGAGGTGATCCGGGCAGATGATGAAGTCCGTGCGATCAGTTCCGTGGGCGGCGTCGACTGGACCGCTGTGGCCTGGACCGACGGCAGCCTACAGGTCTTACCCTCTTGCGTGGAGGAGGCCCCTGAGAAAGACGCACTGGTCCGGCTCCAGCTCCCCCCGGGAGCGTTCGGTGACGTCAGCCTCGACGATGGACTGGAAATCCAGACGATCACCATCTCTCCCGAGGAGGAAGGACGCAGCCAGTATCTCCGCGTCTTCGACGGCGCACTTGCGATCCGGTTCGGCGATGCGGAGTACATGGTGCTCACCAAGCCCGGGGCCATCTATACCGTGGTGCTCCACGGTGATGGGCAGCGAACCCGCCTCGTGGACACCCCGCCGCGTCGGGCAGACTCCCCGGCGACTCTCCGCCTGATCAACGTGACCAGCAGTGAAGTGACCCTCGCGTCCGGTGACGGCGCGATCACGGTCGCCGCCGGGGGGAGCGGGCACATCCAAGTCGCCGGCCAGCGCCTCCCGGGGGTGGTCCTGGGCATTGA
>CAZNWW010000100.1:9140-9556 GCA_964576155.1 uncultured Myxococcales bacterium
GGGGGACGAGATCAACCTCGTCTCCCCCCTGCAGGGGATGAGCCGGTTCTTCCGATCCACCCCAGGCTCCCGGCCCATCGCGGACAGCTTCGAGGTCGTGGGAATCCTGGATCTTGGCTTCTACGAGTACGACTCCCGCCTGGCGATCATCGACTTCGAGCAGGCCCTGCGGTTCCTCCACCGCGGCGATCGAGCGCGCTGGGTAGAGATCATCACCGAAGATATCCTGGACCTGGACGATACCCTCGACAGGGTCGAAGCGGCCCTGGCCCTCTTCCGCCTCGATGACCTCCATCGCGCCTCCGGCGCGCTGGCGGAGCGGACCGCGCGGGTGCAAGAAGGACTCACCCCCGCGGGGGACGTCCAGGGCGGTGTGGCGCGTATGGCCTGGCTGCAGGACCTGGTAGAGACCGTGC
>CAZNWW010000101.1:0-2974 GCA_964576155.1 uncultured Myxococcales bacterium
GATCTCTTCCCCGGATTTGCCCTCGATCTCCAGTTGGAGACGGATCTCCCTGCGAAGTTCATCAAACGCAACGGCTTGCTCCTCCTCGGTCATGGTGATCTCCTCCTCGCGCAGCTCTTTGATCAGGACCATGCGCGGGGGGGGGGCCTCCCCGACGTTGGACTTGACCACCTTCACGTGGCCGACGGCCACGTTGATGAGGGGAGCCTGGGTGATCTTGAAGAGGCGCGGGTTGTACCGGTAGGTGCCCGGAACCAGGACCGTGGCCTGGGGGCCCTTGTAGCCCACCACGATTGACGCGTCCTCGCTGTAGCCGGCCTTCAGGAAGGACTCCGCGTTCAGCATGTCCTTGGGGTCATCCCATGGTGGCGCATAGATCATGCCCTTTGGGAGTGGCACCCCGTCCAGGGCCACAACCTCGCCGATGCTCCCCTGGGGGATGCTCAGCAGCTGCGTGGTCTTGTCGATCTGGTACTGCCAGGGCCAGTACCAGAACTTGTACCCCGGCGTCAGCACCTGGGCCTGAGGGCCGTTCTCGCCGTTCAGCGCGACGATGGCACCCGACGACAGGGAGCCGCCGCCGAACTTCTTGACCACCAGGCCGATCTGGGTGTCACCGATGTACACGATCGAGGTGAGGAGGAGGGCGACGAAGACCACCAGGACCGCGCCCGCGGTCACAGCGATCTTGAGGGCCATGGGGAAGGGCACCTGCTTGGAGCGGAAGTCGTCGAGAGATATCGTTCGGGTTCTGGTCCAGATCAGCACGATGGCGGCGACTGCGGCCGCGAGAGCGGCCAGGAGGATCGGAATCTTCATGGAGACCTCGTCCGGTTGGGGGTGTTGGCTTCAGGCGTATCTACGCCACCCAGAGGGTAGCCGGGATCGGCCGTGGACTCAACCATGGGGTCCGTGTACCCTCTCGGCGGTCGGAAGCAGCACAAGCCTGAACGAGGAGCCCCCATGAAGAGTCAGACGATCCTGATCACCGGCGCGACCAGCGGCATCGGCCGGCACGCGGCCCTCGCGCTGGCCGCGCAGGGGCACCGGGTCTTCGCCACCGGTCGACGCACAGACGCGCTGGAGGCCCTGAAGGCCGAGGCCGGGGATCGGCCCCTGGAGATCCTGCGCCTCGACGTCAACGACGAAGCATCCATCGCTGCGGCGAAGGCCGAGGTGGACGTGCGGACCGGGATGATCCGATCGAGCTTCGAGGACACCGCCGGCGCGGACATCGGTGCCTACGACGATGACCCGGCCTACGGGCCTGCGGTGCGCACCTGGACGTCCGAGGGCGCCAAGATGTACAAGAAGGCCCCGGGGCCCGAACCTGTCACCAGGACGATCATTCGGATCGTCGCAGCGCGCCGACCCCGAGCCCGCTACGTATCGCCGGCTCGGAACCTGGTCATGATGTGGATGATGAAGATCCTCCCGACCTCCTGGGCCGACGCGATCTTCCGCCGGGTGGCCGGCCTGTAGGCGACCCTCGGAGAAGCTCCTTGGCCAGGTCCTTTCGGCCGGTCTCCTTCAAGGCCTCCTCGACGAGACGCCGATTCTCGGGCAGGTGGTGCAGCACGAGGGCCTTCTGCAGGCGCTTGCCGCGATCACCGCGCTCGACGTGGACCGGGTCCAGGGTGTCCGGATCCAGGCCGGTCGCGTACATCACCGTGGCCGCTGTCCCCGGTGTGGGGGTGAAGATCTGGCATTGTTCCACCCGCGCGCCCATTCGGCGCAGGGTCAGGGCCACCTCCACCATGTCTTCGAGGCGGCTCCCCGGATGCGCGGCCAGGAGATAGGGCACGACGAACTGCTTGCGTCCGGCGGCCGCTGAGCGGCGCCTGAACGCCTCTGTGAATCGCTCGAAGTCCTTGCCCGCGGGCTTGCGCATGTGCTGGAGCACGCGTGGCACCACGTGCTCCGGCGCGACCTTGAGCCGCCCGCTCGTGAGCTCGTCGGCCAGCGCATTGACGAGCGCGGGGCAGTCCAGCGCGAGGTCCATTCGGATCCCCGTGGTCACGAAGAGGTGCTTCACCCCTGGTATCTTCCGGGCCTTGCGCAGCAGCCGGACGTAGGCCTCCTGCTCGTCCGCCAGCTGTCCGCAGCGCGTGGGCCAGAGACAGGAGGGGCGCCGGCAGGGCCCCTCGGGGCGTTCGCACCGCAGGCCCCACATGTTCGCGCTGGGGCCACCGATGTCCGGGACCGTCCCGCGGAAAGACCGGTGGGTCGTCACCTCCCGGACTTCGTCCAGGATCGAGGCCTCGGAGCGGCTGGTGACGGTCTTGCCCTGGTGGTGGTTGATCGCACAGAACGCGCAGCCCCCGGCGCAGCCGCGGTGGGAGGTCACCGAGAAACGCACCTGGACCAGGGCCGGGACCTCGACGCCCCCATGACAGGGGTGGACGTCCCGGGTGAAGGGGAGCCGGTAGTACCGGTCCAGCTCCTCAGCGGTGGCGGGCGGCCAGGGCGGATTCGACACGACACGCATGCCGCCGGACTCCTGGTACATTACGCGGCCTGTTGACTTCTCCAATGTCCGGAACGCGGTAGCGTGGACGCGAGGATCGCCTCGGACGTCATCCTCGGATGACAGCGCCACCGCATCCGGGGGCGGCGGCTCGCTGCGGGGGGTGCGGTATACCACTCCGTCCAGGCCCGTCAGGTCGGGGATGGTGTCCACGGGGGCGCCTGCGCGTCGTGTCAGGGCCTGGTCCACCGCGGCGGCGATTGCGGAAACGGGGCCCTCGCCCATGCCGTGGACCAGGAGGTCGGCGCCGCAGTCCATGAGGATCGGACGACGCACCTTGTCGGACCAGTAGTCGTAGTGCGCGAAGCGACGGAGGCCGGCCTCCAGGCCACCCGCGACGATGAGGGTCTCTTTACCGAAGGTCCGCCGGATTGCGTTGCAGTAGACCGTGAGGGCGCGGTCCGGTCGGCCCCCGGCCTTCCCGCCGGGGGCGTAGGGGTCATCGGA
>CAZNWW010000101.1:2986-9549 GCA_964576155.1 uncultured Myxococcales bacterium
TTGGCGACCATGGAGTCCAGCGCGCCCGCGGTGACCGCGAAGAAGAGCCGGGGGCGCCCCAGGCGGGCGACCGCTGCAGGGTCCGCCGGATCGGGACGCGGGATCACGCCGACCCGCCAACCGGCGGCCTCGAGGACCCGGCCCAGGATGGCCGCCGGGAACGAGGGATGGTCCACGTGCGCGTCGCCGGTGACGATGACGACGTCCACCTCGTCCCAGCCTCGGGCGTCGAGCTCTGCTCGGGTCGCCGGCAGGTGATTGGCGATGTCAGTCATGGGGTCGGCTTGCTCCCGGTTCGGCATCGGGGGCGGACCTATTGAGCCTTGTCAGCTGCGTCTTTCGCCTTGGCCTCTTTGGATTTCTCGATCATTCGGAAGGTGGTGGTGTTCTTCTCGCCGTGGTCTCGGGCTCGCTGGAACTGGCGGATCGCCTCGTCCCATTGCGCCGCCAGGAAGGCCGCATGGCCACGCTCGAGCGCCTCCGTAGCGATTGCCATGTGGTTGCGGCATTCCTTGATGTACCGGCTGATGGCCGGGTCTGTCAGGCCCATACGCTTCGCCTGCTGGAAGTTGAGGATCGCCATCTCCCAGAGCTGCTTCTTCATGTTCTTCCGGCCCCAGGAGACCTGGTCTTTGGCCAGGGCATAGTCCTCTTCGCCCATGCCCGCCGGCTTCGCTATGACCGGGTCGGGCTTCTTTAGAATTGGCGGCTTCTTGTCTTCGACTGGTGGTTTCTTGTCTTCGACTGGTGGTTTCTTGTCTTCGACTGGTGGTTTCTTGTCTTCCCTGGGCGGCTTCTTGTCCTCCCTGGGTGGCTTCTTGTCCTCGGTGATGTCGTTTACCTCGGGCTGGATGTCCGGCATGACCTCTGGTTGGATGTCCGGGATGACATCGGGGATGATCTCCGGCTGGATGTCTGCAGTGGACGCATCCTCCCCTCCGTCCCTTTGGGACACCTCCCCTCCGTCGAGGGGAGGGTTCTCCGTGGTGTCGGTGATGTCCGGGGTGGTGACTTCCTCTACGACGTCTGGTGCGGTTGTTTCCTCCCCTCCGTCCCTTTGGGACACCTCCCCTCCGTCGAGGGGAGGGATTTCCGTGGTGTCGGTGACGTCCGGTGCGGAGACCTCGACAACGACGTCCGGTGCCTCGCCTCGAATATCCTCCCCCTCGAGGGGGGAGGTGTCCGAAGGACGGAGGGGGGGCGATGCAGCTTCGGACTCCTCTGCCGGCTCCTCACCCTTCTGGGAGATCACCCCCGACGCGAAGAGACCGACCACTGCGAGGATCATGACCACGACAACGGCCCCGATGATCCAGGGGAGCTTGGATTTCTGCGGTGGCAGGACCACGGAGGAGTCGACAGGGTCTGTCAGGCCATGTTCGGCTTCGGGCTCCCTTGTGGGAGGGGCTTCCCTACTTCGCTCTTCGAGCTTCGAAGGGCTTTCGGCAGCCCCGACTCCCCCTGTGGGAGGGGCGTCTCGCCCCGATTCGGCCCGGGACGGGCCTTCGGCAGCCGGAGCGACCGGTGCCGCTAAAGAGGGATCCTTGAGCAGCACCTCCAACTCCGTGGCGAGCTCCGTTGCGCTCGCCGGCCGCGGCCTTGCCTGCTTGGCGAGGAGCGTCCGGACCCGGTCCTCCACCTTTGCCGGTAGACCCACGTCAGGAGCCACGTCCGCGAACCGGGGTGGGGGGGCCTGGGGATGTGCGAGGAGCAGCTCCACCGGGGAGTCCGCACGGAACGGCGGCTGCCCGGTGAGCGCCTCGAAGAGGACTACGCCCAACGCATACAGGTCGGCAGGGACGTCGCAGGATGCACCGACCGCCTGCTCGGGAGAGAGGTACTCCAGGGGACGTATGGCCAGGGCCTCCGGGCGCAGGGAGATCCCGTCGTCCCCGGTGAGTGCCCCTGCCTGGCCGAAATCCGCGACCCGGGCGACTTCCTCACCGTCAGCCTCGACCAGGAAGATGTTGTTGGGCGACAGGCCGCGGTGGAGCACCCCACGGGCGTGCGCATATTCCATGGCCCGGGCCGCGCCCAGCGCAGCGCGAAGCGCTCGCACCGGTGTCAGCCGCCGGTCGCCTGCGATGAGCTCCGCCAGGGTGGGCCCGTCCACGAACTCCCGGGCCAGGAAGGGGCGTCCGTCGACCGTGCGGCCGGAGTCATAGACCTGGACCGAATGCCGGCCCTTCAGTTGGAGTGCAGCGTCTGCGTCGGCATCGAACCGGCGGCTTGCTGACTCGTCCTCGGACAAGAACCGTCGGAAGACCTTGAGCGCAATCGGGCGGTCGATGACCGTGTGCGCAGCCCGGTACGTGACCGCCGTACCGCCGCCGCCGAGCTCCTCCTCGATCCGGTACCGCTCACCGACGATGGTTCCGACAAGGGACTCCTCTCCCGGGAGGAGGACCAGGTGTGCACCATGCTCCGGGCAGTAGCCGTGCCCGGATTCGTAGCTCCGGTAGCACTCGGGACAGAATAGTATCTCACCGAACGGCATCGCGTTCCTCGTCAGACTCCTGGTGCGTAAGACACGCACGTTTCTACCACGAACACCCCATCCCAGCCAGTAATTTCAGGGAGATCCGTGGTTGACTTCTCCCAGGCCATCGGGTTTACTCGCGTCCAAATGCGTGTGGAGGAAGGATTAAAATGAGCGCCAACGAGCCGCAGAAGGGGCAGTCGAAGCTGTTGCCTGAGAACGCGTACCGGAAGCTGAAGGACGGCGAAGTCTACCAGCCCATCGTGGCTCCAGGGGATAAACGTCCCGAGGTGACCTTCTGGTCCATCGGCCTGGGGGTGGGCATGGTGGTGATCTTCACCGCCGCTGCCGCGTACATCTCCCTGCGCGCCGGATCGGGGATCGAGGCCTCCATCCCCATCGCGATCCTCGCCATCTTCTTCGGGATGCTCCGTAAGACCAAGAGCACGATCCTCGAGAACGTCATGGTCCAGAGCGTGGGCCAGGCCTCGGGTGTCGTGGCTGCGGGCGCGACCTTCGTTATACCGGCCTTGTACATCAACCAGCTCTCGGTCTCCTGGTGGCAGATCTTTCTGGCCTGCACCGTCGGCGGCATCCTGGGTGTCGTCCTGATCATTCCCCTGCGCAAGTACTTCGTGAAGGACCTCCACGGGGATCTGCCGTTCCCCGAGGCCACCGCGATCAACGAGGTGATTGTCACCGGTGAGAGCGGCGCAGGCGGCGCCGGCAAGATCCTGATCCTGGCGTTCCTCATGGGGGCGGCCTTCGACTTCCTCATCGAGGGGGGGCACCTCTGGAACGCGGATCTCACCACGGACGCCATGCCCTTCGGTATCGGCGAGACCCTGGCCGGCCTCCGCATCGAGATTCAGATCATCGGCATCGCGGCGCTCTTCGGCCTGGGCTACATCATCGGGATGAAGTACGCCTCGATCATCGCGGGCGGCAGCGTCCTGGCCTACGTGGTCATGGTGCCCCTGGTGTACCAACTCGGGAAGGACTCCGGGGACTTCGCGTACGCGGGCGGCGTGTTCAACTTCTCCACCATGAGCGCCGGGCAGATCTTCGGCGCCTTCATCAAGCCTATCGGTATCGGCGCGATTGCCGTGAGCGGTATCATCGGCATCCTGCGGATGTGGAAGATCGTCGTCGGCTCGGTATCCCTAGGGTTCAAGGGGCTCTCCAAGGAGGGTCGTGACGCGCCGGAGGCGGAGCGCACGCAGCTCGACATGAAGCCCAAGAACGTGCTGCTGATCCAGCTCGGTGCAGCGATCCTCATGGGCGTGTTCTTCTTCATCGTTGCGAAGACCACCACCGACTCCACCGGCGCCTCCTACGGCATGAGCGATGCGCTGCTCTTCGCTACGGTGGGCATGATCGCCGGGTTCATCCTGTCGTTCCTGTTCACCCCCGTGGCCGCGCAGGCGATCGCAATCGTGGGCGTGAACCCGGTGTCCGGGATGACCCTGATCACGGTGGTTCTGGCCATCGGCGCCCTGATCATCGTTGGCCTCAAGGGCGAGGCCGGCATGATCATCGCCCTCATCGTGGGTACCGCGGTCTGCACCGCGCTCTCCACATCCGGCGCGCTGATCTCGGACTTCAAGGTAGGCTATTGGGTCGGCTCCACGCCACGGGCCCAGCAGCGCTGGAAGTTCCTGGGTATCGTGGTAGCGGCCCTCGTGGTCGCCCTGGTGATTCCGCTGATGGACTCGGCCTACCAGTTCCTCATCGCGGACCCTGTGTCCGGGCTGATGGTGCCGAACGACAAGGTCCTGCCTGCGCCCCAGGGGAACATGATAGCGGCGGTCTCCCGCGGCCTCATGTCCAATCCCGAGGGTCAGCCATGGCTCCTCTACGGAATGGGCGGCCTCGTGGCCGTCCTCCTGCTCATGGCCGGCGTCCCGATGCTCGCCTTCGCGCTGGGGATGTATCTGCCCATCGGGATCAACATGGCCGTGCTCGCCGGCGCGATCAGCGCCTGGGCCGTCTCCCGCACCGGAAGGACCGAGGAGATAAGGAATGCGCGATCCTCACAAGGGGCGCTGATCGCGTCGGGCCTCATGGCCGGCGCGGCTCTCTTCGGCATTCTGACCGCGGTGCTCCGACTCCCAACGGTCGGCGCACCCATCCAGTACGTGAGCGTGGGCAAGGAGTATCGGGTCGAGACCGTCGTGGAGGGGGACAACGTCCGCACCAAGGATGGCGCGGTTCTGTCCTCTTGCGACGAGGTGAAGAGCACCTGCTCCACGGACGGTGCGTGCAACGTCCTCTACAAGGACGGGCAGAAGTGCAACGAGCTGCTGGTTCCGACCCTCTATGTCGAGGACGACTCCGGACGCCCGGTCTACGATCCTGAGATGATCAAGGAAGTGGACGGGATCCTGGAGGGGATGAAGAAGGGGGTTCTGGGGGTCACCCTCTCCAGCGACATCGCCGAGCTCCAGAAGGAGGCTGTCGGCGCCATCAAGGGTGTGGATAGCAGCGTGGCCAGGCTCGGGACCGACGCTCGCCCGCCGTACCCCGTGGTCGGGGCGCGGCCGCTGCTCAAGGCTGTCTCAGCGATGAGGCGATCGGTGCTCCTGGCACACCAGTCAGCGTTCTCGGCGAACCTGGATGCGGAGAAGCTGGCGCAAGACACTGCGAGGGCCGCGAAGGACTCTGACGATCCGAAAGTCAAGGCCATGGCCGAGGCGGCCAAGGCGGGCGCCGTCGCCGCGGCCAAGTCCCTCGAGAGCGCGAACGCGGACAAGGCCGCGGTGCTCACGGCGATCGCCGACGCCCGACGTGTAAACGATGAGCTTCATCCCCAGTACCGCCACCCCTGGTACGAGGGCGGCGCCGGCCGCGGCATTGGCTTCCTGATGCTCGTCGTCTTAGGCTTCGGTTGTTACCTGCTCGCCCGCAAGGGCGCCCAGTGGGAGTTGGAGAAGACCGACGAGAAGGACGCCGCCTGAGCCGCAACCTTTCCTGCCGACTCTACTTGCGATCTCGTAATAATATACTCAGATAAGTGAGGTCCCGTCGTACCCTCCGGGACCGTTCGAGCGGCCGAAGGCTCCACTGGAGCCTCCTATCGGCTTTGCCGATGCCGCTCTCACCGGCTCGGTTATTTCCATCTCTTTGCATCACCGGTGCTGGGTGCAGCGCCTCCGGCGGATTTCGGTTACTCCTCGTACTCCTCGTCGTCGCCCTTCGGGCCGCCCCACTCCATGGTCTCGCCCAGGGACGGCGTCTCGAAGATCTGAATGCCGGTGCCTTGCACCTCCTTCTGGAGCTGCTCCATGACTCCCCCATCGGGCATCACCGCCTTCTTGAGGCTCCCGGTGATCTTTACGGCGACGAGCGCGAGGACCGCGAGCCCGATGACTCCGGCGGTGGCGATGGTGACGATTCGGCGCCTTGTACTCGCCCCCTTGTCTGCGTCGTTCACCAGCCTGCCGAGGGCCTCGTCCAGGGTGCCCGAGCGCTCCGCAGCGGAGACCTCGAAGGTCTGGGCACGGGTCAGGACCGACGCTACCGCCTCCCCGAGCCGGTCTCCCGACTCGATGCGCCGCAGGGCCGTGTGGGTGAGGGCCTCGTTCTCGTCCGTGAGCCAGACCTGCGCCGCGGCGTCCAGGGTCAGGCCGATGGGGAGGCCGGACGTGATGCCTCCGCGGAGGACCCGCAGGAAGTCGGCCCTGGATTGCGGCAGGAGGGCCAACTCGAGACCGCCGGGGATGCGGCGCAGCGCCACGTTCCGGATCCGGGACCAGAGCCGCACGAGGCCGTAGACCCCGGCGAGGACCAGCGCCACCCAGAAGAGGTGGGTGAGGACCGCCACGCCATAGGCCCCCGCGCCATGGGTGATCATCGTGGGGATCGGCAGGATCACGCCGGACATGATCACCACGAAGAGGGGATAGACGGACCGCTTCAGCAGGTCGTTCCTGACCTGGATCTTCTGGTCGCAGCGCTCGACGAGCGAGTCGAGGATCTGGACGAGGCGGCCGGTCTGCTCACCCACCGCGAGGAGGGCGCCCTCTTCCGGGGGGAGAGACGGCGCCAGGAGCTCCGCTATCCCCCTCGCATCCGCGCCGACGTG
>CAZNWW010000102.1:0-9540 GCA_964576155.1 uncultured Myxococcales bacterium
GTGCATCACCGTCATCGTCTGGTCCCTCTGTGACTTCCTCACCGACCCCGCCTGCCAGGACAACAACCCCGTGTCGGCAGAGGCCTGTCTCTACGACCAGCAGCTCGAACACAGAAAGTGCGTCTATGGCCCGATGGACGTACCCGATCTCTGTCTGTCCAAGCACAACTGCCCCTGCGACGATGATACCGGCTGGGAGGTCTGCGTCGACAACGTCTGCATGCCGTGCCTGACCGACGAACACTGCGACGACGGCGAGCTCTGCACCCTCGACACCTGCAACACCGACGGTGACGATAACTTCTGTGAGCACGAAGCTGTGCTGATCGACGGGATGGAGTGCTGCTCCAGCGTAGCCAACGAGGGGCAGGACTGTGGCGACGGCCTGGTCTGCACCATAGACACCTGCGCGGACATCGATCCGGACACCGGCCTGGGCCATTGCGACAACGCGCACGTAGGACTTCCCTGTTGCGACGGTCACGCGGAATGCGATGACGGCGACCCATGTACGGTCAACGCCTGCCTTTCGCACGAGTGCCGCGAGGGCCCCAAGGACGATGCTCTCTGCTGCGACTCGGCCAACGGAACAGCGGACTGCGACGAGAGTGACACCTGCGTCGTCCCATACTGCAACTCGGAGACCGACCAGTGCGAGTACACCGACGTCACCTACGACGAGCAGGTGAACCTGAGCATCGAGTGCTGCGACAGCCACCCGGACTGCATGGCCGGCGGCATCTGGGAGGAGGAGCCCGAGGACAACCCGGCGACCCTGGACTACTGTCAGGACGGTAAATGCGTCCACCTCCTCGATGACAACTACTGCGAGTGCAACGAGGGCGAAGGCTGCGCGTACCCCTGCCTCTTGGACGACGACGACTGCACCGACGACTGGTGCGACCTCAACGCGAATAGTTGTGAACACGCGCCCATCGAGAACTGCTGCGACGAGGTCGAAGACTGTGACGACAACGACCTCTGCACGGATGACTCGTGCGTCGACGATGAATGCGTGCACGACGATGTGGATGCCAGTCTTTGCTGCAACACCCACGACGATTGTAAAGACGACAACCCCTGCAACATCGACGCGTGCCTGTCGCACCATTGTCACTTCGGTCCGAACCCCGAGCTGCCCGACTGCTGCAACTCCGACTCGGACTGCGACGACTACAACAGCTGCACCACCGAGGCCTGCATTATGGCCATCCACGAGTGCGTGCAGGAGGTGACGGACCCGGCCCCCGAGGGCAAGGAATGCTGCCTCACTGCGTCGCAATGCAACGACGAGAATCCAAACACGCAGGACATGTGCCTGCAGAATGAGTGCTACCACTTCCCGGTGAACTGCTACTGGCCCGGAAACCCGGGCGACTGTGATGACCTCCAGCCGTGCACGTCGGATTCCTGCGGCGCGGACAACCAGTGTGTGAACGAGTGGGTGGCGGATTGCTGCGCCTCGGAACTCGCCTGCAACCTGGCACCCCTCATGCCCCAAACTCCGGAATACGAATGCATGGTGGGGACCTGCAACTCGGGTACCCACACCTGCGACTTCACGGAAATCCTGGACTGCTGTCAGGTCGATGCGGACTGCAACGATCTCGACGACTGCACCACGGACATCTGCATCAACAAAGAATGCAAGGTCATCCCGGTTGTCGGTTGCTGTGAAGTGGACGCGCAGTGCGAGGACTACAACGACTGTACCTTGGACGTCTGCGACAACGGCTCCTGCTCCAACGAGATTGACATCTCCCAGCCCGGCGTGTGCTGCAGCAGCGGCGGTGAATGCGCGGACGGCCTTGGCTGCACGAATGATTATTGCCTGGACAACCACTGTCACAACGATGTGATATTAAACTGTTGTGTAACCGACTCACAATGTGCCGACGAGAATGTCTGCACCTGCGATCTCTGCATCTACAATTCCTGCCGCCAGCTCCCCCCCGATCAGGCGGTGAACTTTCCCGCCTGTAGTATCCCGCTCCTCTGCTGCACGGACGACGATGACTGCGACTCCGACGACAACCCCTGCACCGTAGACGCCTGCGTGGACAACCTCTGCACCTACACCTTGCAGGAGCCGTGTACCCTGTCGTTGCCATACACACAGGAGTTCGACGACTGCAACAACGTCCAGGACGACCAGGGCTGGCTCAAGGGCATGGGGTTCGATCTCATCGATCTGGGCATCAACCCCGCCGCCGCGAACTGGACATGCTCCACCGCCGGCGACCTGGGCGGGGACAAGCACCAGCGGTTCTACTTTGCCCCCACGGTGGTGGACTTCGAGAACTACCTGACGTCCCCGGCCCTGAACTGCATCGGTGACGATCCGGATTATCCGGACGGGTACGACTACGTCACGATGATGTTCCGACAGGAGTTCGATTACTACGACGACGTCACCCCCAAGACCGACATCGATCTGGGCCTCTACGTGATGGAGGAGTCCGGCGACGCCACCGG
Organism: uncultured Myxococcales bacterium; assembly: GCA_964576155.1. Lineage (GTDB taxonomy): Bacteria > Myxococcota_A > UBA9042 > CAIXZC01 > CAIXZC01 > CAZNWW01. Next base: position 2,476 of record CAZNWW010000102.1, read on the forward strand.
CCCCGACGCGCTGGACACCTTCCACGAGTTGGAGGGTGATGCGTACCAGACGGACATCTCCGTGGAGTGGGTCACGGCTACGGTCCCCGCGATCACGGGCTACCTGGTCGAGCAGACCCACTTCGCATGGAAGGTGGGCGGCGCGTCCACCTACGCGTTGAACCACTTCGACATCGACGACGTCCGGGTCTGCCCGGGCCGGCCGCCGGTGTTCACCAACCCGTCCGGGGCGACCGCCACGGTATCCCAGCGGATGGACGTCGACGGGTGGTTCTATTTCACCGTGAAGGACCTGGACGACACCCTTGGGGCGGATCTCGCCTTCGAGATCGTCGACGGTCCCGCCTGGGTGAAGGTCCACGGATACACCTGGAACGCTGCGTCACAGGACTACGTCGTCCGGGTGTTGACGACTCCCCAGAACGACGAGGACAAGCTCGGCTCACACACGTTCACGCTCCGCATCCACGACACGAGCAATTTCCTCGACGGGACGGACGAGGCCTGTCTCTTCGCCGATCTCGACGTCACCCTGTGGATCCTAGTGTCCGACGGCTACGTGATCTGGGATCCGGTGGAAGAGGGCGGGAGCCACTCCGACACCTTCTCCAACACGATCGCTTCGGCGATCGAGGCGAACGATCGTCTGGTGCAGCTCGTCAGCGACATCACCCTCTTCGAGGACCTCGACGACATCCGCGGCGTCTTCATCACCCTGGGTATCCAAGGCCTCGACTACGTGCTCACGGATCTGCCCGCGGCCGACGCGGACGCGATCGATCTTCTGTCCGACTACCTGGCCGAAGGCGGGCGCGTCTACCTCGAGGGCGGTAACACCTGGGGCTTCGACACCGCAACGGACCTGCACAGCCAGTATTACTTCCCGGTGACCGGCACCGCGGGCACCCCCGAGAACTTCCCCACGACCTACCCGCCCGCCGGCGAGTTGGAGGGCAAACACTTCTGCTGGGGCGAGAACTTCCTCGTGTCCGCCTCCGCCACCCTGTCGTACGCGGTGGACACCTTGGTGAAGAAGGTGGGCTCCTCGGCGATCCCGATCATCGGCATCGCGAGCAGCGATACGGACATCGCGATCTCTTACGAGAGTGCCTCCTTCGGCTGCCGTACCATCGCCGCCACCCTGCCCTTCGCTGCGTTGCAGGATGGCCCCGGCACCCATGACAGCCTCATGGGCGAGTACATCTACTTCTTCGAGAACGGGTACCCGCCCTGCTCGGTGAACGACGAGTGCTTCGACTCCGAGGTCTGCACCGTCGACACTTGCGTTGCCGAGACTTGCGACAACACGAACGAGCCCGACTGCATCCCCTGTGAAGACGATCAGCCCTGCACCGCATCCTCGATCGACAAAGCCTGCGCTGTGTCGTCGGGCATCTGCGGCACCCTGCTGGGAACCGGGCACCAGTCCACAGGCGCGCCGATGCCGATCACCTACGGGCCCGGCAACGACGTGTCCTCGACGATCATGGTGGACGGGACCGAGCTGGTCCAGGCCGTGAACGTCAAGCTGTACCTCACCCACAACTACCGGGGTGATCTGGAGATTACCCTCAGCCACGGCGGGCACACCGCGAACCTCAAGACAGCGGACCCGACGGACAACGGCCAGGACTACTACTTCACCTACGACTTCGGCCTGGACTCCAACGAGATGGACGTCTTCGTTGACGAGGGCGAGAACGGTGAATGGATCCTCGAGATCTCGGACAACGGTGTGCCCTACAATGGGTCGCTTGCTTCGTGGTCCCTCTTCATCGTGTCCGATGTGCCGGAGTGCACCCTGGACTCCCAGTGCGACGACGGCAGCGCCTGCACAGCGGACACCTGCGAGATCCAGGTTGGCGAGACCACCGGCTTCTGCGCCTTCAATGCGGATCCCTGCGACGACATCGACGCGTGCGTCTACTTCGACTACTGCAACCCCACCGTGGTGGGCTGTGTCTACGGGGACGTGGACTGCGATGACGGGAACCCCTGCTCCGAAGACAGCTGCGACCCGGTGACCGGGTGCATCAACATTGTCGTGCAATACTGCACCAACCCCTGCTCCTCCCACACGGAGTGCGGCTACGACGATTACTGCGACCTCTCGGGCGGGAGCCCGGGCGCCTGCACCCCGATCCCCAACGACACGATCGCCTACTGCGAGGACTGTCCGAAGGCGGTGGCCGATCTGGCCATCACCACCAGCGCGATGACCCTCGCGGACACGACCCATTATATCGATCAGATCTACGTGAAGGTGATGCTGGCGCACACCTACCAGGGCCAGCTCACCCTGACCCTGTCCAACGGCGACGCAACGGTGACCCTCCACGAGCTCACCGGCGGCTCCGTCGACGACATCTACAAGGTCTATGAGATAGCGGACGCGGTCAACGTGCCCGGCAACCTCTCGAACCTGCACCACTTCCACCCCGACGGCACGTGGACCCTGTCCGTGACCGACGGCGCGGCCGGTGACACCGGCGCCCTCGCCTACTGGACCATCTACGTCACCCACGCGGACCTCCTGGCCAACAGCGAGATCTGCGACAACGAGGACATGTGCAACTCGGACCACTGCGGGAACGGCTTCTGCTGCAACGGCGTGGGCACCGGGGACTGCTGCGCGGTGCTGGCGAACTGCCAGAACGGCGGCGTGGTGAACTACTGGGTCGACGCGGCCTGCGACACCCCGGCGGATTGCCAGGGTCACCGGGTGGAGCCCCTCTGCATCAACAGCGAGTGCGTGGCGACGGACTTCGACGACGATTCCGCCTGCGACGGCCTACTGGCAACACCTTGTACCGACTGCCGACCGAACCCGGTTTGCACCTACGACGAAGATCAGGATGATCCCCAGGTCCGCTGCCCCGACTCCTGTGAGAACGACGACGCGGTCTGTGACTCCGGTTGCTACTGCGACGGGACCGAGGCGGAGCCGGACGGGATCTGCGTGGATCTCCTGGATCTGGGCGACCTCTGCGCCGAGGAGAGCGACTGCAACACTGGCCTCCACTGTCAGAACGGCGTCTGCTGCACCGACGGTGAGGTCTGCTGCTTGGACGAGGCCCAATGTCCGAACGAGATCGACGTGGTGAACCTACTGGATCCTTACTACAGCGCTCCCGAATGCGGCGCGACCCCGAGCACTTGCCAGGGGACCCGTAAGGACAAGGTTTGCCAGGGCTTCCAATGCGGCTTCAACCTCGTGCAGGACGACTCGGACTGCGGCGTCACCATCGTGCACAGCTACTGCGGCTTCTATCCGACGGTCTACTGCGACGCCACCGAGGTGCAGACTCCTGCCTGCGCGACCGCCTGTGTCATCGACGCGGGCTGCGACGCCAACGCGCATTGCGATGCAGGCGTTTGCGTCGGTGACCACGAGAACGGCCACGACTGCAACGAGGTCGACGGCTTTGGCGATAACGAGTGTGTCAGTGACCACTGCCAGAACGGCTACTGCTGCACCAGCGGAAACTGCTGCGCCGATGCCGGCGACTGCGTGGGTCTGGGCTACGACGTCGCGGCCTGGTGCGCCTCCCCGAGCACCTGCCAGGGCTCCCGCAAGGATGAGATCTGCGTGACCTTCTCCTGCCAGTCTTCGGTGGCCACCGACGACGACAGCGCGTGCACCGTGCTCCTGGGCTGCGAGCCCTACGTTTACGACTACTGCGACGGCGCGGAGGACCAGCCGGTGGCGGCCTGTCCGACCACTTGTGAGACCGACGCGGACTGCGTCGCCAGCGCCCACTGCGCGCTGGGCCCTGACGCCCAGAAGCATTGCTACTATGACAAGGTGGACTGTGAGACCTGTACCGGCGACTGGGACTGCGTCAGTGCCAACTGCAACGGCCCTGTGGGCCAGGAGGTCTGCTGCGCGGCCGGTATGGACTGCGTGCCCGCCAGCGACGCCGGCCTCTGCCCAGCGTCCTACAGCTCCGACTCCGCCTGCATCGACTCAGACCATTGCCAGGGCACCCGGGTGGACGCGACAGCATCGACCTGCGTCTGCGGCTCCGTGACGAACGTCGATGACACCGCCTGCACCAGCGCGATGACCGCATTTGGTATCGAGTGCGAGTGCTTCCCGCATCCGATCTGTGATGGCACCCTGGACCAGAACCCGATCTGCGCCACGGCCTGCACCCTGGACACCGAGTGCGTGGGCGGCTGCACCTGCGACGGCGCCTGCATCGCGAAGCTCTCCAATGGTGAGATCTGCGACGAGAACGCGGACTGCCTCTCTGAGCACTGCGCGCCCGACGGGGTCTGCTGCGACCTGGCCTGCGATGGCACCTGCGAGAGCTGTGGCCTCACCTGGGTCACTGGCGTCGTCGCCATGGACGGGGATTTCGACGGGGCCGACGACTTCGACCCGGTGGGACACCAGCTCGGCAAGGGTGCCGCCGACATCGAATATCTCCTCTCCTGGGACGACACCTACATTTACGTGGCCTGGGAGGGGACCGACCTCACCCACAACAAGGTCTACATTGCGTTCGACATAGACAAGGACGCGAACCCGGATCAGGGCGCGACCGCTGTCTATGGCGGCGTCACCTTCAACGGTGAGAGACGCCCGGAGTACGCCATGGTGCTCGTCGGCGCCGACGACATCTGGTATTCCCCATGGAACGGCGCAGGCGGCTGGGACGCGGGTCAGGATGTCTGCGCACCGGTGAGCTGTTGGAGCCACTACGCCGGCTGGATGGGCAACGGGACCAGCGAACTGCGGATCCCGCGGGCCTACCTCGGCGGCCTCGACCCCGACCAGGGTTTCGCTGTCTGGATGTGGGCCAACAACAACGCGGAGAACTACGTCTGGAGCATCTGGCCGTCGACCAACCCGACCGGCGCCGGTGTCCAGGACGGCCAGGATGCCCAGTTCATGAAGCTGGGGGCGGGCCAGTGCACCAACAGTGTAATGAACACCGACATCGAGGCTGAGTGTGCCGGCGACTGCCTGAGCTGCAGCGGCCTCGGGGCCTGCTCGGCCACAATCGTGGGCACCGATCCTGAAGATGACTGCGCAGCCTCGGTTCCGGACAGCTGCGGCTTGAAGGGGACGTGCGGCGTTATCGGGTGCGCCTACTGGGCCGACACCACCCCCTGCGCCCCGTCGGTCTGTATCGCAGACGGGAACGGCGACACCACCGTCCTCCAGGGCGCCAGCCTCTGCACCGGCGACGGCGGCTGTCAGAGCGTGGGCAGCACGGCCTGCTTCCCCCATCTCTGCATCACGGATGCTTGCAAGGACCCTTGCGAGGTCAACCCGAACTGCGTCCAGGACCTGACCCCCGGGCCGGGTTATTATTGCAACAACCGGGCCCTCAACGGTCTGGCCACCGACGATTGCGAGCAGAAGCTGGCCGACAGCCTCTATTGTGACGAGGCCTCGGATTGCCAGAGCGGGAACTGCGTCGAGATCGGCGACGTGGGCCAGGGCGGCGACGTGGGCGTGTGCTGTGCTACCGCGTGCACCGGCCACTGTAACACCTGCGTCTCCGGCGCCTGTGTGGACTACGGGGACTTCTCGGATCCGAACATCGACTGCGGCGGCTGTGAGATCTGTGATGGCGCCGGGAGCTGCCGGGCGGTGGACCCGGTAGCGGATCCCCTGAGTGATCCGAAGCTCTTCTGCGCGCAGAACGCGCTGCCCATCGGGGACACGGAGTGGGACTGCGGCCTGAACGGTGAGTGCAACGGCCTCGGCGCCTGCGACAAGTGGAACGACGGCGAGATCTGCCACAACTCGGAGTGTATAAACTGCGGCATCGAGGACCAGCCTGACTACTGCGGCGCAGATGGCCTCTGCATCTACTTGGGTCCGGGCGACCCCTGCATCGGCAACCTGACCTGCATGAACACCATCGAGTGCCGGACCTCCTGCGGCGCGGACGCGCATTGCTGTGGCGGCGCCACGACCAAGCTCTGCCACGCGGACGGTTTCTGCGATCCTTGCGACGACTCCTCGGTCTGCCCCACGGACGGTTCCACCTGTTGCCAGGCGGATGCGTGCGGCGACGTCAAGGGGCTCCTCTCGGATGTCGGGACCTTTACCTACCTCACTGCGACGGAAGGCGCAGCGGACGATTTCAACTACGCCGGCCTCGGCGTGAACTCGCCGGACCGTGTGTTCTCGTTCACATTAGGCGCCATCCCGCTGCAGCTCGACGTGGAGGTCACGGGGACCAAGGACGGCGGCGCATACGTGGATACGTGGATCTACCTGCTTGAGGATGACTGTGCGACCGACACGGTCGTCGCGAGCAACGATGACTGCGGCGACGATGCCTCCGCAGGGTCTTGCTTCACTGTCCTGCTCAAGGCGGACAAGACCTACTACCTGGTGCTCGACGGGAAGAGTGCGCCCACGGACAAGGGCGACATCACCCTGAGCACCACCTTCAGCTACTTCTGCGGCAACGATAGCTGCGATCCGGGCGAACTCTGTGGCGTTTGCGCTGACTGCAGCCCCTGCTGCGGTGACAACTCCTGCGATGTCCTGGCGGGCGAGAACTTCTGCCTCTGCCCAGCGGACTGCGAGACAAACGTAGGTACCGACAACGCCTGCAGTGACGGTTGCTGCTCCGAATGGGACTGTGCAACACAATGCGGCGCCGACTGCGACATGTGCGACAACTGCACCTTCTGTGCGGCGCCCGTGGGCGAGATCGAGTCCGTCACTCTCCTCGCCGGCGACACCTACACGGTGACCGGTTGGGCCTGTGATCCGGACCACCTCGCCGCCGCTGTTTCCGTAGATATCTACGACGACTTCGCCGGGGTTCTCACCCTCGAGGACAACTTCGCCACCGGCGTGAGCCGTCCGGACCTGATCGCCAACCCGACCAACCCCTGCGGCGAGATGGTAGGCTTCACGGGCACCATCACCCTCGCCGACGACGAGGAGGGCGCGCACACCATCAAGGCCTACGGGCTGAACGTGGACGTGACCGAAGCGGGCGCCTGGCTCGCCGGCGCGATCTGTCAGGGTATCTGCGGCACCAAGGTCTGCGGCGACGACGGCTGCGGCCTCTCCTGCGGCACCAGTAC
>CAZNWW010000103.1:0-9499 GCA_964576155.1 uncultured Myxococcales bacterium
TTAGTTGATCACCCATGACAGAGTAGCGAAGGCCCCGGGATCCCAACGTATGCGGACCGCGCGCGCACGAGTCTGTTGCTTTTAATCAGGACCGCTGCCACAATGAAAGAAGCACGGCAGTTACACGCGCATTCGTTCTTAGGGAGAGACATATGACATCTGCGACCACCTTGCGTTCGTGGCTCACGACCTTCTTGCTCGTCCTCGTGTTCGCGCTGGGGACTACCGGCTGCTCCCCCCCAGATAATAACGGTGGCGGGGCGGACACCAAGCCAGCCGATGTAATCGACGGCGGTGACGGCTCCGGCATGGACATCGACACCCTCGGCGATGCAGCGGGAGAGGTGGATATCCCCGGCGAGATCGATGTACCTCCCATTGATGTGGCCGAAGTAGATGGCACCCCCCCGTGCCCGGACACCAAATGCCAGATCGGCAAGGTAAGCTGCCCCACGGACGGACACGAGCAGACTTGCATCGCCTATAACGAAGCGGCCTGCCCCGACGTAGGCGTCTGGAGCGAAGCCCAGGCCTGCCCCGACGATGCGACCTGCGTCTCGAACGAGGGCTGCGTCTGCGACATGGGCGTCTGCACCCAGACCGACGTCAGCGCCTGCATCGCGCCGCAGGAACTGGGGATCTGCGACGAGTGGACCTGCGATGAGGGCTGCTGCGGTATCACGGTGGAAATCATAGACTGCTGCATCACCGCGGCGGGGTGCGACGACGAAGATCTCTGCACCCAGGATCTCTGCGACATGCAGAATCACGTCTGCATGTACACCAACAAGGTGGAGACCGGGCTGTGTGACGACGGCGATCCCTGCACCCAGGAGGGCTGCGACTCCGAGACCGGCGAATGTACCCACACCGTGGACACGACCCCGCAGGACTGCCAGGAGAAGCCGTGCTGGGGCAAGACTCCGGAAGGCGCCGACGCTGCCTGCAATTCCGACCCATGCTACATTCCGGACTGTCAGTTCGAGGGCGTCTTCATGGAGTGGACCGAAGGCTACGCGCCGGACTGCGACGATACCCAGTCCGAGTTCTGCGGCACCTGCGTCAACCCTGAGGACGGCGAGCCCAACGTCGACTGCGACGACGGCGACCCCTGCACCGATGACGCCTGCGAGCTCGGCGTGGGCTGTGTGTACACCACCAAGTATAACGACCCAGCGTGCTTCTGCATAGACACCTCCGACTGCCTGCCGCTCATCGACGGACCCTGCCAGACGGTGGAGTGCCAGGTGAGCCTGCACGTCTGTGTGAAGTCCGACAAGGACTGCGACGATGAGCATCCGTGCACCTTCGATTTCTGCGACCAGGAATTCGACACCTGCATCCATCAGATCATCGAACCGACTCCGGTTGATTGCGAGGATCTCGAGCTCTGCTACAGCCACGCCATGTGCGATGCGGAGCTCATCGAATTATACGGGGACGACTGTGCCTGCAAGACAACCTTCTGCCAGTTCGAACTCGGCAAGATCTACGGGGTCTGCATCTTCGAGGACGCGAGCTGTGACGACAACAACCCCTGCACCATCGACACCTGTGGTTCTGATGGTGAATCCTGTGCCTGCGCATACGCACCCATCGACTGTGATGACGGCGACCCGTGCACCGAAGACAGCTGCGACCCGATCCTGGGCTGCCTCCACGGCCCCTTGAATGTTAACGACGGCGACCCCTGCACAATCGACACCTGTGACCCGGAGGCCGAGCTCCTGGGGTACATCATCCACACACCTGTGATATGTGAAGAGAAGCTCTGCAAGGTCAGCACCTGTAACTCGAACAATGGTCTCTGCGACGACGTGTCGGTTTCTTGTGACGACGGCAACCCCTGCACCATCGACGAATGCAGCGCGGCGACCGGTGAGTGCCTCCACGCGCCATACCTCCTTTGCAACGACAGCAACCCCTGCACCATCGATGAGTGCGATCCCGTCGATGGGAATCCGGAAGATAGTTACTGTCTTTATGTCGTTGTAGCCTGTAACGACGGAAACGAGTGCACCGAGGACGTGTGCAACCAGGTCACCGGGAGCTGCATGCACCCACCAAGGTACTGCAACGACGAGAATGCATGCACCCTCGACGGCTGCAATCCCATCGAGGGCTGCGTCGCGTACGAGCAGGTCGACTGCACGGACTGCATCCACCCGGGCGACGGCACCGAGGTCATGTGCCCCGGTGGGAACGGCCCCCCGGGCTTCGAGATCAACAACTGCACCCAGGACATCTGCGCTCCCACGTCAGGCTGCCAGAACATCCCGGTCGTCAACGCAGCGGCGGGCTGCGGCGGCTGCATGGCCGAAGACGGCCAGCTGGATCACGTAGCCTGCGATGACGGCAACCTCTGCACTTTGGATCAGTGCATCTGTCTCTCGTGGAACCCCGCCGAACCAACAGAGTGCACCCAGGCCGAATGTCAGAGTACGTCCAAGGAATGCGAGTGTCCGGGCGACTGCGCGGTCTGCTCTTGCGACCCCTTCACGGGAGAATGCCAGGCCGTCCCCGGCAACTGCGCCGACTGTATCGACCCGGAGACCGACGAGGCAGTCCTCTGCCCCGACGTGGTCCCGCCCGGGTTCGTAAAGAACCTCTGCACCCTCGACGCCTGCGACATGGACTCTGGAGAGTGCACGCACCTGGACGTCGAGTGCTTCGACAACAACCTCTGCACCGACGACATCTGCAACCCCATCGCCGGCTGCACCTACCCCGCCATCAGCTGCGACGACGAACAGCCGTGCACCGTCGACACCTGTGAACCTGGCGCGGGCTGTCTCTACTACGAGGAGTGCAACGACGACGACCTCTGCACCATGGATTCCTGCATGGAGGAGGAGCCCTACCTGTGCCAGTTCATCGCGGTGGAATGCGACGACGACAATCCCTGCACCGTGGACATCTGTAACGACGGCGGGGTGTGCATCTACGAGACCGTCGCCTGCGACGACGAAAACCCATGCACCATCGACGCCTGCGATCCCGAGGTCGGAGACCCGGAGGACGGGTATTGCCTCCACGCTCCCAAGACATGCGACGACGGCGATCCATGCACCGTGGACATCTGTCACCCGCTCAACGGCTCCTGCTACTTCCAGGAGATCTCCTGCGACGACTGCATCAACCCGGACACGGAAGCTGAGGAGGAATGCCCCGGGATGGCCCCCGAGGGCTTCGTGAAGAACCTCTGCACCGAGGACTTCACGATGCAGGTAGAGGACGAGTGTCAGTGCAGCCACACCGAGGTGAACCCCGCTGACGAGGACCTCTGCACCACGGACTACTGCGATCCGCTGGTAGGCGTGGTCAACGAGCCGGCGGTCTGTGAGGACGACGGCGATCCCTGCACCATCGAGACCTGCAACCCGCTGTCGGGCCTCTGCTCCGCCACCCTCGTCGACTGCGAGGACGACGGCGACCCCTGCACCGACAACGTCCCCGAGGCCACAGAGGATCCGGACCTCGGACTGATCTGCGTGTGCGCGGTGAAGCCCCTGGACTGCGAAGACAACAACGCCTGCACCATCGACTCCACGCTCATCGAGGGCGGGCTATGCTCCTGCGTTCACGAAGATGTGGTCTGCGAGGACGACAACGATCCCTGCACCACGGACGTCTGCAAGATCGACGAGGGCTGCGTGAATGTTCCCCCGGAATGTGAGGACGGCGCTGTCTGCACCTACGACTGGTGCGACCCGTCCCTGGCCGAGATCAGCGATGACCCGGTTGTCTACTGCGTGCACGAGGAGAAGACCTGCCAGGACTGCATCAACCTGGAGACCATGGACGTGATCCAGAACTGCGTGGAGCTCCCCGAGGGGTACCTCTACAACGAGTGTACCCAGGGCGGCTACTGTGATCTTGCCCTCGGCGGCTGCCAATACACCCAGGTCACCCTCTGCCCGCCTGACCAGGACCTCTGCACCCTCGAGTACTGCGACCCGACCACGGGCCAGTGTGCCTCGAACGCGCTCGACTGCGACGACGGCAACCTCTGCACCGTGGACCAATGCGTGGACGGCCAGTGTCAGAAGACCACGGCCCCCGGCGCGGATTGCGTGGACCCCGACGACTGCGACGACGACGATCCCTGCACCCAGAACCTCTGCGCCACCACGGGTGATTGCTCCTGCTCAAACCCGCCGGTGGACTGCGACGACGACGACTGCTGTACCGTGGACACCTGTGACCCGGACTCGGGCGAGTGCATCCACACCTTGGTCTTCCCCGGCTGCTCCACCTGCGCCGAGGATGTCGACTGCCTGGTCGAATGCCCCGTGAACCCGTTCACCGAAGAGCAGGTCGAGCCGGACGACGAGGAGACCGGGCTCTGCAACCCCAACACCGAGATCATCATCGATGACGAGAACACCGTCGTGGTCTTCCGGGATTCCTGCAACCATTGGCTCTGTGACCTGGACGGCGGCCAGGGCTGCGGCGAAAGCATCGGCCAATGCGTGAACAACGCCGTGGACTGCGACGACGACGACGAGTGCACCCTGGACTTCTGCGACGCTGAGACGGGCTGCTTCACCGAGCCGAACCCCTCCTGCTGCAGCCTGGAGACTGATCCGCCACTCATGGAAGAAGACCCGGACTGGGATCCCCAGATCTCGGTCTGTTTCGATGGTGATCCCTGCACGGTGGAGTCTTGCGACTACGATACGGGCGCCTGTGCCTACACGGATCTGGAATGCGACGACGGCAACGTCTGCACCCAGGATGCCTGTGCACCGGGAGAGGGCTGCACCTTTACCTGGCAGATGGGCTGCGAGTACCTATGCTACCACGACTACGACTGCTCTGCAGTGGCCGGAGCCCCGGCGGACAGCATGGGTCTCTGTTCCACTGACCTTTGCACCTACGCGGGAGATCCCCTCGGGAACTGCGTCTACGACGAGATCGTCTGCAACGGCGGCATGCCATGCACCGAGGGGGTCTGTGACACCGAGGGTGGCTGCTCGTACAAGCCCCAGGGAGAAGCCTGCGACGCGGCCTGCGAGACCGACGAGGATGCTCCACGGCCGTCTGCGACGAGGGTACCTGCCTTGTCTCAGTCACCGCCTGCTCTGACGAGGACCCCTGCACCCGGGACTTCTGCGATCCCAACTCCGGATCATGCGGATACGCGAGCCTGGACGACTGCGACTCGGACGACTGCGTCACCATGGGCGGCGACGCCTGGTGCGACGACGGGAACGCATGCACCATCGATTGGTGCGACACGACGCTGCATCAGTGCATGTACTCGCTCAAGTCCTGCGACGACGGCGACCTCTGTACCACCGACATATGCGACCCGGAGGAGGGTTGCTTGTTCTTCCCGATGATCCCATGCCTGGCCTGCTTCGGTGACGGAGACTGCGACGACGACAACCCCTGCACCGAGGACATCTGCAAGGACACCAATCCCATGGCCGAGGCAGACGAAGGATACATGAAAGACGGAAACGCACACCCGGTGCGCTACTGCTCCCACAAGAGCATCTGTGCCGAGTGTGGATCCCAGATGGACTGCGATGCATACTTGTTCGAGCATCTGTGCGTTGTGGACGCCACCTGCGACACAGACGCGGGCATGTGCACCATCGACTTCACCGTGTGCGACGACGGCGACCCCTGCACTGCGGACGAGTGCAACCCGTTCACGGGGGACTGCCAGTACACAGCGCTCGCTGAATGTTGCCAGGCTGACGATGAATGCGGCCCGGTGCTGCCCTGCTACGCTCCCTATTGCGATCCCGCGTCCCACCTCTGTCTCAGCCTGCCGTCACTGTGTGACGACTTCGACCCTTGCACCGCAGATAGCTGTGATGTAGCCCTCGGCTGCGGCCACAACCCCATCGAAGAATGCGCTACCGAATGCGAGAAGCCGCAGGACTGTCAGTCGGTAGGCATCGGACCGGCGACCTGCAGTGTCGCTTCCTGCACCATTGACATCCCAAGCGGTATCGGGACCTGCGAGGGAACGCAGCTCCTCTGTGACGATGGGAACCCCTGCACCGAGGACGCATGCGTCCCCCTCCTGGGGTGCCAGTACTACATGGTGGATCCGGAGTGCACCTTCGATTGCGTCAACGACGTCGACTGCGACGATGATAACCCGTGCACCGAGGAGATCTGCGACGCCCAGGCGAAGACCTGCTCCTACAGCCTCGTAGCCTGCGACGACGAGGATCCGTGCACCGTCGACTGGTGTGACCCGGCCTCGGGAGACTGCACAAATTCGGAGTGCCCGGATTGCCAATGTGACGAAGGTTGCCTCCAGAACTCGGCCTGTGACGATGCCGACGCGTGCACCCTGGACCTCTGTGACAGCGGAGTCTGCTACCATCCAACCCTGGCCTGCTGGGACGGGGACCCCTGCACCGACGACGCCTGCTACCCATTGGGCGGCTGCATATTCCAGCCGCTGCCGGAATGCGCTGGCTGCACCTCGGAGTTGAGCTGCGACGACGGCAACCTCTGTACACAGAACGCCTGTGTCGACCAGTACTGCGTGAACCAAGATCTCTGCGGTCTGTGAGCAGCCGCCCCCCGGCGTGCGGTTTCAAAGCCAAGCCGGAAGCAACACTGGTTGACACCTCGGCGCCGCCGGCTCCTGCTGGCGGCGGTCCTCGGGATCCTCCTGCTCGTCGGGGGCTGGTACCTCCTCACCTGGGTGGCCCACCGCGCCCTCCCGATCCGAATCACTCCGACGACCTACTCCCTCTCTGTGCCGGAGGTAAGCCGCCTTTACACCGCGGACGGTACCCTGCTCTACGAGTTCGGTGAGGAACGCCGGACCTGGGTCCCTCTCGATACGATCTCCACGCACCTGGTGGACGCAGTGATCGCTGTGGAGGACGACGGTTTCAGGAATCACAGCGGAGTGAGCTGGGTAGGGATCGCCCGTGCGCTGGTCGCCAATGTCCGGGCAGGGCGCTTCGCCCAGGGCGGCAGCACCATCACCCAGCAGGTGGCCCGGGGCCTCTTCCTCACCCCGATGAAGACCTTGTGGCGGAAGTTCTGTGAGGTGGTGCTGGCTCGACGCCTGGAGCAGGAGCTTACCAAGGACGAGATTCTGGAGATCTACCTCAACCAGATCTACTGGGGACACGGCGCCTACGGTGCGGAGGAGGCAGCGCGCACTTACTACTGCAAGCACGCAGCCGATCTGGACCGGAGCGAGGCGGTCCTCTTGGCTGGTGTGATCAGCGCACCGGAGCGGTTCTCGCCGCGGAAGCATCCGGAGCGCGCCCGTGGACGCTTCGAGCACGCACGACGTCGCATCGGAGAGGAGGACCTCCCCTACCCCGGCGCAGCGCCCTGTCGGCGCCACCAACTGGAGCTGGCGCCCCACACCACGGTCCGTGTGCGAACCTGGATGGAGCGAGTCCTGTCGGAGACGGACTTCCTCCGTGGCGGCTATGTGGTGCGCCTCACCCTTGACACCCGGGTGCAGCGCGCCCTCTCGGCCGGGACCTTGCGCTTCCTGGAGGACCAGGGGCCCGAGGGTGTGGCCTGGCCCATGTTCCGGGTGCGTGACGCTGTGTCTCCCCCTCCCGGAGATGACTGCTTCATCCCTTCCGGCCGTTCACTCTGGGTCCGCATCGAGGGCCCCGTGGACGATGATGGACGCTTCCCGGTCACCTACGGGGATCGGAACGGCACCCTCCCCGCTGCAGCTTTGGAGCTGGACCTGCCGGGGCATCGGCCCCCCACCCTGATCCCTGGGGATCACATCCAGGTCACGCCGGCCGAGGCGTTGGATCTATGCTCACCCTGGGATGGAGACCCGCCGATCTTCGTCCCGGTGGCGTCACCCCAGCTCGCCGCGGTGGCGCTGGACGCGCGCACCGGAGAGGTCCTGGGCAGCGTCGGTGGCTTCGGAAACCGCTACCACCCCTTCGATAGGGCCTTCGATGCGCGGCGGACCCTCGGGTCCACCCTGAAGCCCTTCGTCTACCTGGCCGCGGCGGAGCGCTGGGGCTGGGGAGCGGACACTGTCCTCCCCCAGGATCTCAAGCAGCGGTTCCGGGGCCGGGGCGGGCGTCCATGGATTCCCGCTGAACCCCACTCCCTCCCTGACGACGAGACCCTCACGTTGAAGGCTGCCCTGGTCCACTCCCTAAACCGGCCCGCGGTGGGGGTCCTGGCCCGGCTGGGCCTGGACGCGTTCATCTACCGGTGGGATGCCTGGGGCGGGCCCGACATCCCGATGGAGGACCTCACCATCGCCCTCGGCACACCAGCCCTGTCCCCTGCACAGCTCGCCGGTCTCTACGCTATCTTCGCAGGCGGTACCACGGTCCGCCCCACCCTGGTCCGCTCGCTTGTGGATCGTGAGGGCATCCCCGTAGACCTGGATCGCGAGCGCCGCCCCCACGGCGCAGCTGACCCCCGGGCGTTGGACGAGATCGCCAAGGCCCTCCACGAAGTGACCCTCTCGGGCACCGGCCGCCGCGCCATCCCTCGTTCCCTGAGAGAGCGCCCCGAGCTCGGCTGGGGCGGCAAGACCGGGACCTCCATGCAGGCCCGAGACTCATGGTTCGTCGGTTGGGCCGGCCACGTGGTCCTCGCCGTCTGGATCGGCAACGACGACAACACCCCCGTCGGCGGCGCCTCCGGCCCCCGCCTCGCCGCCCCCCTCTGGCGCATGATCATGGACGAGGTCGTAAAGGCAGGGGTCTTCAACGGAGTGCCATGACACGCGTCGCCTTCCTCACCGCGTCCTGCATGCTGCCGGGGAACCCTGGCGAGCGCGAGGACTCATTCGAGCACGCGCATGAGATGGCGCAACTCAAGCCATCCTGTGCGGCAGCCGGAGTCGATCTGGTCGAGGTGGTCTGGAACCACCCGGACCTGCGGCCATGCGAGTTCGACGCATTCGTCGTGGGCACCACCTGGGACTACCAGGCGAACGTCAATACGTTCCTCTCACGGCTGGAGGAGATCGAGCGCGAGCGCCCGCTCTACAACCGGCTGTCGACCCTGCGCTGGAATCTCCACAAGAGCTACCTCGCCGACCTCGCTGCGCGGGGGGTCTTGACGGTCCCGACGCGCTGGGTCGAGCGCGCAGACGCGCCGAGCATCGATCGAGCCTTCGAGGCGCTCGCAACGGACCAATTGGTCGTGAAGGCCCAGGTCGGCGCGTGCGCCTGGCGCCAGGCCCTCGTCCGGCGCGGAGAGGAGCTCCCGGCCGCCGAGGAGCTGCCGCCCGCCGAAGCGATGATCCAGCCCTACCTGCCGTCCGCTGTCTCGGAGGGCGAGTACTCCTACCTCTTCTTCGACCGCGTCTTCTCACACTGCGCCCGGAAGAGCCCGCAGGCCGGTGATTATCGCGTGCAGTCGGTCTTTGGCGGAATAGAGCGCGTGCACAACCCCACGCCCGAAGATCTCGCTGTTGCGCAGGCCGCGGTCGACGCAGTCGACGGGCCCCTGCTCTACGCGCGTGTGGACCTGATGCGCCTGCCCGACGGGCGCCTCGCGCTGATGGAACTCG
>CAZNWW010000104.1:0-7266 GCA_964576155.1 uncultured Myxococcales bacterium
TTCTCAAGGGCGCCCCTCTTCTCACCTTCGGTGCGGGCTGGGAGGACCGGCGGGAGGCCTTCCGCGCGGAGCTCCTCAGCGTCCTGGCGAAGCTCGCGCCCGACGCACCCCGCCCCGGCGGGGATCGCCCCCTCCTGCTTCCCATCGACCGGGTGTTCTCCATCAAGGGCTTCGGCACAGTGGTCACCGGCACCGTCGTGAGCGGCGCTCTCTCCGTGGGGGACAATCTTGAAGTCCTGCCCGATCGGCTCCCGGTCAAGGCCCGCACCCTCGAGGTCCACAACGAGCGATCTCGGCGCTCCGAGGTCGGCACCCGCACCGCGGTGAACCTGGCGGACGGCGACCTGGCCCGGATCTCCCGCGGCATGGTCCTGGCACGGCCCGGCGCAGTGGAGCCCACCCGCCGCGTCGTCATGCGGCTGAAGACCGTCCCCAACCTGGCGGAGCCCGTGAAGACGCGCTTCAGCGCGTTGTTCCACGTGGGGACCACGTACGTGGAGGCCGAGGTGCGGCTCCTGGACCGGGACCGTCTGGGTCCCGGGGAGGCGGCCCTGGCGGCCCTCCATACCCGACAGCCGATGGTGATTCTGCCCGGAATGCACGCGGTGATTCGTGCGTTCTCCGAGGTTGCAGACTTCGGCAAGACCCTGGGGGGTGGGCCGATTCTGCTCCCTATGGTCCCCCGGGCACGACCCGAGAACATCGACGCGCTCGGTCGGCTTCATGCGGAGGACGGCGCAGCGCGAGTGACCGCCGCGGCGTTGCTGGCCGGTCCGGCGGGGATCCGCCGCCGCGCGCTCTTCGCCTGGGTGGATCTGGACCCAGGGCCCCTCGCCGAGGCGACCGCCGCTGCGGCAGCGGACGGGCTCATCCTCCTCCCCGCTCCGGGCACGGTCGGGAGCGCGGGATCGGAGGACATCCTCCTCCACCGAGAGCACGAGCGGCGTCTGCTGGAGCGAGCCGGCGCCAGGGTGGAGGCCTATCACGCAGCCAACCCCCGACGCACCGCCATGCCCCGGGAGGAGCTGCGCAGTCAGATCCCCGGCATCGAGGATCCCCGCTTCTTCCATGCGCTCTGTGATCGCTGGGTCGCGACGGGGGATCTCGAGGGGGACGACCGCGCTCTCTGCCTCCCGGGATTCGAGGTGCGCCTTGACGATCGCTTCATCGAGCTGGTTCGAGCGCTGGAGGAGCAGCTGATCGCTGCCGGCGTGACCCCGCCGATCCTGGGGGAGCTCAGGGCCGCATTCCCCGGCGCGGATCTCGAGGACGCGCTGGCGCATCTGGTGAAGGAGGGCCGCCTGGTGCGGGTCACCCCGGAGCTGATCTTCCACCGTGACGCAGTGGACGGGGTCCGCGCGCGGGTGGTAGCACATCTGGACGCCCAGGGCACCATCACCACCCAGGAGTACAAGGAGATCACCGGGCTCACTCGGAAGTATCTCATTCCCCTGGCTGAGTACTTCGACGCAACCCGCCTCACGGTGCGGACGTCGGACTCTGCGAGGCGCCTGAGGAAGGCCTGACCCCGTCTCGTTCCCGCGCTCGGCGATGGTAGTAGGTCGACCGCGGGATCCCCAGGACGCGCAGGAGTTGAGTTGTGGAGAGCCCCGGAACCGGGGCCGGCAGGTCGCCCGCGTCCTTCGCGGCGACGGACGACCTGCCCCCGGCCTCCAGCGCCTCCAGCACCGCCTCGCGGTCTGCGACCGCGCCGCCGCCGAGGGTGGCCACCCGCTGGAGCACGGCCCGCAGCTCCCGGACGTTCCCGGGCCACGGATAGCGCCCCAGTAGGGCGACGCCCTCCGGGGTGAGGGCGAGGCCCGGCAGGGAACGACCGAGCCAGGCGATGAGGAGGTGCACGTCCTCGGGCCGATCCCGCAGGGGGGGCAGCTGGATCGGGAGGACGTGGAGGCGGAAGAAGAGATCTGCACGGAACTTTCGGCTACGCACCCGATCCGGGAGGTTCGCGTTTGATGCTGCGATGATCCGCACCTGCACGGGACGGGGCCGGTGGTCGCCCACGGGCCGCACGGGCTGCCCCTCCAGGACGCGCAGGAGGCGCGCCTGCACCGGGAGAGGCAGCTCGGCCACCTCGTCCAGGAAGAGGGTGCCGCCGTTCGCTGTTGCGAGGAGACCGGGTCGGTCCGCGGTCGCGCCGGTGTACGCACCCTTGCGGCAGCCGAAGAGCTCCACCTCGGCTCGCTCAGGGGCCAGGGTGGAGCAGTTCACCGGGACCCATGGGCCGCGCCCCAGCGGGCCGGCCCCGTGGATCGCCCGGGCCAGGAGATCCTTCCCGGTCCCCGACTCGCCCTGGAGTATGAGTGGCAGCGGGGAGCAGGCCGCGGCGAGGGCCGAGAAGAAGATCCGCGCCATCAGAGGGCTCGCGCTCACCATCTCCCCCAGGCGCATGGCCACCCCTGCGCCGGGGACCTCCATCGCGGGCAGCGCCGCCAGACGGTGGCGGCCCAGGGTGAGGAGCGCAGGCGGGACCAGGGGCCGGACCCCTCTCCCGGCCGGCGCTACACCGATCCGCGTGCCGTTGGTGCTCCCGAGGTCTTCGAGTCGAAGACCGTCGGGCCCCGCACACAGGCGACAATGACGGCGGGACACCGTCGGGTCCTCCAGGCGGAGGTCAGCGCCCGTCCCGCTCCCGAGTATGATCCCCTCCCGGTCCAGGAGGGCGTATCGCATCCTCCCGTCCTCGGTCACCAGGAAGACCCGTCGTGGGTCCCCACCGCTTCTCGGTCGATTGTCCCCCGCCAGGATCCGCTCGGTCTTGTCGTCGCATTGCATGACTCCCTCCCCTCCTGTGGTGTCCCTGATGTATTCGAAGACCGCAACCTCCGGGGAAGTGGATGCGGTTGTTTTTTTTTGCTTTTTCGGGAATCGCCCTAGACTTGAAGGGGTTGAGACCGCGAGGAGGCCCCCATGCACAGAATGACCATCCCGTTCATCGCCATCGCCGTCCTGCTCCTGGCCGCGCCGACCCTGGCCCAGGAGGAACCCCTGCCCTCCGGTCCCTACGATCCCCAAGTAGAGCCCGAACCCGCCCCTGAGCCCGAACCCGCCCCTGAGCCCGAACCCGCCCCTGAGCCCGAACCCGCTCCGGAACCCGCTCCTGAGCCCGAGCCTGCCCCCGAACCCGCCGCGGCCGATCCGAGCCGGGAAGCCGGCGACCCGGAACCCGCTCCTGAGCCCAAGATCATCAACATCCCCAAGGTAAAGAAACCCTACTTCGTCTCAGGCGCCCGACCGATCCCCCTCGGGGACAGCGCGCTGCGCATCGATCTCGGGTTCCCCGACGTGCGCATCGCATGGCATCTCCCGATGAGCAAGACCTTCGAGATCGCCCCTGTCTTCGGTGCGGCCTACGGCCTCAACGCAGAGACGGCCGGCAAGGTGGCCATCATTGATCTCCGATGCGAGGTCAAGTGGAATTTTTTTGCTAACGAAGATATCGCCCTGGCGCTCTTCGCGGACCCCGGTCTCCAGATCCCGGTCTGGCCCTACGCCGGGGTCGGCGTGGTCGTCGGCGGTCCCGGGCTGATCCTGGACTATCGGGTCGTCGAGAAGCTGCGCCTCACGCCGTCGATACAGATCCCCTGGGGTCTCTACTTCGGGAAGAACAAGGACTTCGCTGCGCGCTTCCCCTTCCTGTTGCGGCTGGGCCTCGAGTACCACCTGTCCCAGACCGTCAACCTCCTCTTCCACATGTCCGGCGGCGCTGACGTCTGGACCTCCCAGGTCATCGAAGGAGGGCCCGTGTCCCCGCTCCTGCGGATGGTTCTGGGTATTTCGATCCGTCTTTGAGTCAGCGGTAGAACCGCAGCAGGATCACCCGGTGCTTGCCGGCCTGGACCTGGAGGCGGGTGCCCGAGTCCTTCCGCGTGACGATGAGCCCCGGGAGCTTCCCGGGGTGCGTGATTCGGAAGCCGCGCTCCCGGTAGAAGGACTCCACGGTGCCCAGGGTCGCCTGCACCTCGTACACAGCCAGATCTCGATCCCGCTTGCGGACGCGGGCCCCCGACGGCAGAGGAAATCCGTCCAGGGGCTTGAGGAGTGATTCGGGGTGTGTGTAGGCGGAATCGTAGCCGCTGGTGCCCCCCTTGGTCTTCAGAGTAAGTCGGGATTCGGGCTCGGACTCGGGCTCGATTTTCGCGGGAACGTGGGCTGTGGGTCGTGGCTGTGGCGGTGGTGGCGGATCGTCACCGCATGCGATGACGAACACGACCAGGGCAAGGATGAGCGGGGGGGTGGGGTTGCGCATCAATCGAAGAGGAGTCCCCAGGAGGCGGAGAACACCGACTGAGACGGGGGGGCGACCTGCTTGACCTTCTTTGTGCCGGTCCCGGTGCTCCCACCGCCGGCGGGGGTCTGCATGTTGGTGTCTGACGCGCCCAGGTCTCCGGTCTGAACCACCAGCTCCAGGGAGCCCCCGCTCGATCCGGCGAAGGTGGCCCCGGTGCCGTCGCCGGACGCAGACGGGACGCCGGCGGGGATCGACGCCCCGTCGCTGGCGCCGCCCAACCAGGGCGCATAGTCGAAGGTCGAATCCGTGCACGGTGACCGCTGAACGAGCTGGAGCCCGTACAGCTCAGCGCCCTCGAAGGACTGGTGCCGGGCCAGGGTGATAACCTCCGGGTCGTCGTCGATGTCGAGCATGGGCTCGATGTCGTCCGTTGCCTCGCTCTCGTAGCCGGTGTAGTGGACGCCCCAGAGGCGTCCGGCGCCGATCCCGCAGGACCCCGTGGTTGCGGCCGTGAGGGTGGTGAAATAGGCCACCTGGTCGAATACGATGGGCTCCCCGGTGAAGCGCTCGCCTTCCTCGAGATCAAGGGTCCAGTTCAGCACGGCCTCGTATGCCTCATCGGTGCTGTTCCAGTTCTCGGTCAGGGAGAAGACCCGGTCATCGAGGTGCTGTCCGCCGGGCTCTTCCGGGTCCCCGGTGCCCGCCACGAGGATGAGCTCGCCCCGCTGGTACCCGATGGCCATCGAAGGCCGCACCTTCATGGGCCGGCGCCGGGAGATCCAGAGGGAGTTGAGGGCCCGCTCGCTGAACGCGTCGTAGAACATCTCCACGGTCCACTCGGCGGTGTCCGGATTGGTCAGATCGATGCGCCAGAGCTGGCCGCACGCGTCGCCCACGAACGCGCGGGTGATCGTGGCGCCGGGGGTGTCGTCGAAGGCCGCCACGTCGCCGTCGACCGGGCAGTCGAAGCCGTGGGTGTTGGCGCCGGCTTCGCTCTCGTCGGTGATCGAGTTTCCGCAGTCCGCTGTGTCGTTGCAGAACTCTCGGATCACGTCCCCGGTGGCCAGGTCCACGACGTAGATCGCCTTGCCTGCGTCGGGCTCTCCGGAGACCTCACCGCCGCCGCCGAAGATGGCGATGGCTCGCTCCTGGAGGGTCCCCTTCCAGGAGAAGAACGCCGTTCCGACCGCGGCCGCGCTCTTGGTGGTGCCCAGGCGGCTGAAGTCCGACGAGGTGTCGCAGCCTGCGGTGCCGCCCTCGAGCTGGTAGCAGAGTTCCGTGTTGGAGAGCTCCCACATGAACTCGAACTCCTCCGGCCTGGTCACGTCCAGGGCGAAGTAGCCGCGGCCCCCCTCGCCGTAGCCGGTGACCACCACGGAGCGCCAGCGCTCCTCCTCGCTCAAATCGTCCTGATCGTCCTGGCTCAGGCCGATCTCGTCCTGGTTCTTGTAGAGACGCACCTCCCGGATCACAGGATCCCCGTCCAGGAGGTATTGCATCCCGCCTGCCAGGGAGTGGGCCTTCTCGAGGAGGTGCTTCGGGATGAAACCCCACAGCTCCTCACCGTAGTCGTCCGAGTCCAGCTCTCCGTCCATGCGGTCCACCCGGAACGCGTGGAGCATGCCCTCGTGGGTGCCCACGAAGAGCACCGTCGGCCGGTCAATAATTCCTTCGAGGGCCCGGTAGGTGCTGAACGACGACACGGGGATGGTCATGGAGTAGAGGTCCGCCTGGATCACCGGATCCGAGTGGACGATCGCGCCGAGGCGGGCGTCGCTCCTGCGGCTCGTGGTGTCCGCACGGATAAGGCGCAGGAGCTGCTCGTAGTATTCGGTCCGGATGAGGGTCTCCGACGCGTCGCCCAGGGTGATGCCCGAGTACACCTTCTGTCCGTTCCCCAGGTCCAGAGGGTCCAGGCGGGAGAGGGTTCCGCTGTCGGGCACCCCGAGGTGGTCCGGGGTGAGGTCCGCGTTGTCCTCGGTGACGTCCTCTAGGAGTCCGTCGAGCTGGGTGTAGATCACGCGGGGCGCCACCCGCGCATCGAGGGTGTCGTCGATGGAGAAGATCTCGCAGAGGGCAGCGCCGTCTCCGGTCTCCCAATCAGCGGGCTTGCACGCCTCCTCGCACGTGTAGACGTACTGATCGAGGTGCCCCTCCTCGTCCAGGGGCGAGGTGGCGCCGCTGAAGGAGCCGAAGAACTGGTACTGCTTGTCCGTGTAGTTCAGGGTCCGGTTGGTGAAGACGCTCCGGGAACGGGCGGGGCGGTTGCCCCGCATCTCGACCAGGATTTCGCCCAGGGTTGCGGTGAGCTCCGCCTGGGTGTCCGCGACCAGGATCCCGCCGGTGCCGCCGGCCTCGGCGATGGCGTCCAGGGAGACCAGCGCGTCTGAGCTGGCCTGGAAGCCCACCACGTAGACCTTGACGCCGGCCTCGTACAGGGCGAGGGCGGCGTCAAGCGGGGTGGGGTAGAACGAAGACCAGTAGGCCACCGAGGGCTCCCCGTCTGCGATCAAGACCACAGCGCGCTCACGGCAGTCCGAGTAGGGATCGCCCGAGTCGTTGCCATGCCCCGGTCCGCCGTCGGGCCCAGCATCGTATTCCTTGACCCGGTCGTCCTCCTCGAAGAGGTACAGAGCGTCGTCCAGAATGGGCCCGATGGGAGTGGTCCAGAAAGGCCGGGCCGCCAGGATCTGCTCCTGGATAGCGTCGTTACTCTCTCTCATCGAGGTGACGTCCTCATCTGGCTCAGGCACCACCATCGCGCCGAAGGACGCGTCCTCGTTGCGCGCCCCCAGGTTGGTGAAGGTCTGGTCCTCGCCGTAGCTGAACCCTCCGCTGGCGTTCTCCATGATCAGGGGGTTCGCGTCGAAGGTCATGAGCCCGAACTTCACCGAGTCCCGGTACAGGTCCAGCAGTCCGTCGGGGTTCTGCTCCTCGCCGTCGACCTCGACCCCGCTGGGGATCCCGTGCTGTTCCAGCCACCAGGAGTCTTCCTCCAGGTCCGAGTTGGGGCGGGA
>CAZNWW010000104.1:7276-9493 GCA_964576155.1 uncultured Myxococcales bacterium
AGTGGAGCTTGCACCAGTAGCCGTTGAAGCTCCCGGTGAGCACCTCCACCGCTACGGCCCAGCGGCTCTTTTCGTAGTCGAAGCTCGACTGCCGGGAGGTGTGGCAGGTCGGCAGGCTGTCCGGCAGGGCAGCCTCAGCGCTGTACTCCATGCTCCCTGATGTGTCCAGGAGGATCATCACCAGGGGCTTGGCGTCGCTCTGGATCCCTTCGGCCATGACCACGGCAGGCGCAACCCACACCGCGGCCAGCGCGGCCAGGGCCGCGAGCCATCGGGGGGGGGGTCTACATCGTGTCCGGCCTATCATGCCATCCACCTCACAGACCACATTGGAACGGGCCCAGGTAGACGTGGGAGACGAACCGCCGCTGCGCGGTGTGCACCACCGACGCAGGGTCGTTCGAGTCCACGTCCGAGAGTCCCAGGAGTCCGTCCGCTGTCATGGTGTACTTCCGATAGCAGAACCCCGCGGTCGAGAACCCCGGGATCCGCTTGGTGTCCACCGGATTGGAGAAGTAGGTCACCCAGTACGCATCGGCTGCGCTGGTGAACTCGGGGCCAAAGGCCCCTTGGAGTTTTTCGCTCGTGTCATCGCCCTTGGAGTAGAACTGCCAGCCGGGGAGGATGTCCGACATCCGCACCACGAAGGAGTTGGTCTGAAGGAAGGACAGGAAGACGCCCTGGTCCTTGGCAGCCTGGGCCAGCGGTGCTGCGAGGCCCGCCTCGCCCAGGAAGTATCCCTGCTTAGCGATACGCTGGTTCCCCGCGCCGAGGAGTTCGTAGTGGACCTGGTGTACCGCCAGCAGCCCCAGGGCGGCCAGGGAGAGGATCACCATCAGAGCGATGATCAACACCGCCCCGCGCTCGCGGTGTCTTCGTCTGGGGGTGCGTCCGGGGGTGGTCATCAGAGACCTCCCGGATTGAGGTTGCGGGCCAGGAGGGACGTGAGGCCCACCCTGCAGGCCAGGAGAGGGTTCGGCAGGAGCCCTGGAGATCTGGATACACGTCGTAGCCGTCGATCGGGGTGAAGGGGCCCTCCCGCGGGTCGAAGGGGTGGGACGGATCCTCCGCGTCTGCACGCAGGGTCAGCTTCGCCGTCATCGTCCGGAGCTTCTCGGGGGTTGCGTTGATCGATGTGTTGAGAAGCTCGGTGCTCGCGCCCAGCACGTCTGTGATCAGGGGGTGATACTCCATTTCGGGCAGCGCCGAAGCGCCGCTGACGTCGAAGCCGAAGTCGTAGAACTGTAGATCCACTGCGTAGTCAGCGATGACAAGCTGGGTGCCCGGCATCGAGGTCGTACCGTCGATGTCGAGCTCCTCCCGGATCAGGTCGGTCTTGAGGGAGTTGCCCCCCTCCTCGCCGGTGTCCGTCGGCGCGTTGGGCCGCTCGTCGAAGGCGATCCGGTACCGCACGAAGCCTGCCACGTTCACCTCGAGGCCCTCCCCGAGGCTCGTGATCCCGCAGAGGTTGCCACTCCCCACCTTCGGGACGGACTGGGCCAGGGTGATCTCACGCTCGACGAACTTCGCGTCGATGATCTCGAGCATCACCTCGAACTGGTCCCGGGTCACGATGCGCAGATACCGGTTCGGCGCGTTGCAGCTCACCCCGCAGAAGATCCGTTCGAACTCCGCCTCGTTGGTCGGGAAGCTCCCGCCCCCGTACAGGTAGACGACGTTTCCGACGATCCCCGTGGTCTGGTAGGCCTGGCCGCTGAAGAAGTCACCGAACAAGGTGATCGACGAGGGGTCGATGTTGTCGTTGTCGTCGTCCTCGGTCACGTCCCCGTCCTCGCTGGTGATGGTCACCGCGCGCAGGTGGTAATTCGGCGGCGGGCAGATGTTCGTGTCCGCCTCGGAGTTGGGCGTCGCCAGGAAGCCTGCGCGGCGGATGTCCCGCTTCAGGTGCTCCAGGCCGAAGCGCAGGCGGTCCTGCATTGTCATCACCTGGTTCTCGATGCGGAAAGCCAGGACCGACTTGCTGTAGATCATGTACACGCCGGCGATCACTACCGAGGTGAGCGCCACGGCGACCATGATCTCCACCAGGGTCAGGCCCCGGAGTCGGTGCTGCCTGGCCGAAAGCAGTTTGCGGCCTTCCATCATGGCGCCGTCGATGCAGCGAACACGTTCCGCATCACCATCGCGGGGATCGTGACCGAGGAGACCCGCGATGTGTCGTTGAACATGGCCTCCGGGTTCGCCCAGCTGCAGTCC
>CAZNWW010000105.1:0-9480 GCA_964576155.1 uncultured Myxococcales bacterium
GTAGAGGGACTCAGCCCGACCCAGGTGGAGACCATCATCGAACAGCGCCTCGTTGACGGGTACCTCAAGCACCCCTATGTGACCGTGTTCGTCAGAACCTACAACTCCAAGGCCATCTCCGTGCTCGGTCAAGTCAAGGAACCGGGCACGTTCCCATTCAAGCCGGAGATGACCGTGATCCATGCAATCTCCCTCGCTGGCGGCATGCTGGAATCCGCAAAGGCCAACGCGGTGGTGGTCACGCGCCAGGAAGGCGGCCAGGAGCTGGGATTCACGGTGCCGGTGCGTTCCATCAGCGAGGGAGAGGTTCCGAACTTCTATCTCAAGCCTGGTGATATCGTTTTTGTACCGAAGACCATCCTCTGAGCACGCCCCTCGGATCTGCCACAGAGAGGCTCGGGTCATCTTGCCTTGGCAGGGCGTTTATGATAAAAAAGACATCGGAATAGTGTGTACGGCGCCGGGATGACCGAAGTAAAGACCAACATAAATCGTGGAAACGAGGCCATCCGAAGCCTCGGCCATGTACTCATGAAGCGTCGGCTGGTCGCAGTCCTTGCGATCTCGGCCACTGTAGCGATGACGCTCTTGTACACAGAGCGCCAGCCAAAGGTCTATCAAGCAGTCGCTTCGATCATCGTGGAGCACCGTAGCCCGGCGGTCCTCTCGTCGGTCAAGGAGGTCATCGAGCTTGGCTCCGGGTCGTACTGGTCTACCACGGAGTACCTGAAGACCCAGCTCGAGGTTCTGAAGAGCCGCAAGATAGCGAAGTTGGTCGTGGACCGCCTCGGGTTGGCCATGGACGAGCGCTTCCTTGGCCTGGCCGGTCAGCCCCTCACCCCGAAGCAGAAGCTTGACCGAATGGCCAAGATGGATGCGGTGCGGCGGCTGATGGACTCCGTCCAGGCGACCCTGAAGCTCGATAGCCGGGTGGTCATCGTCTCCGTAGACCATGCGGATGCGACGATGGCCGCGGACATCGTCAACACCCTCGCCGAGGAGTACAGGGACCAGAACCTGGAGTATCGAAGGCAGGTGCTCAGGGAGGCCAACGACGAGCTCCAAGAGATGACCGATGGCCTCCGCTCTGAGAAAAAGGAAGCTGAGCATCGAGTGATGACCTTCGAGAGAAAGCACGGGATTGGAAGCCTCGATAGCCGACAGACGGCGGTGGAGGCTCGCATCCTCGCGCTCAATGAAAAATTCACCACGGCCAATATCGACCGAATCAACCTTGAGTCCAGCCGCGCCCGAGCGGAGCTCGCCGACCGGATCCAGAGCCTGGAGGCGATCCTGGAGGCCCGAGAAGTCGCAGCGACCTCGTACCCGAAGGTGGTTGATAGCCACGAGGTGCAGTCGCTGCGGGCCCAACTGGTGACCTATCAGGTCAAGGAGAAGGAGATCCAGCGCCGCTATGGAGAGAAACACCCCGCCCTCAAGGCGGTCAAAGATCAGCGCCGACTCGTCCGGCGATCCCTCCGCGACACCGTGGAGCGGATCTTGCGCGCCGATCTCTCCGAGATAATAAGGAGTTTGGGGGAAGAGGAGGACAAGCTGGCCGAGGTTCGCGACACGGAGCAAGGGCTTCTCAAGGAACTCCGCGCCTCTCGCGAGGAGGAGAACGCGCTGAAGCGCGTGGAGCTCGAGTATAAGCCGCTCAAGGACCGCCTCAAGGAGATCACCAAGGTCTACGACAATGTCAGGGAGCGCTTTCAGGAGACCACCCTGAGCGCGCAGGTGGAGACGAACAACGTCCGCGTGCAGGACTACGCGGTGCAGCCGGAGAGACCCATCAAGCCCAACTATCGGTTCAACCTCGTCGCAGGGCTGGTCCTTGGGCTCCTCCTTGCGTTGGGTGCTGCTTACTTCGCTGAGACCTTGGATAATACGCTCAGGGATCGGGCCGATGTCGAGGCCATCCCGGGGCTGTATTTCCTGGGGGTCCTGCCCAGCATCCGACGAACCATCCATGCGGTGGGGACCTCGGCATACAGTCGGGAACGGGACCTGTATCCATTCTATCACCCGAAGTCCAGTGCCGCAGAGCATCTGCGGAGCATTCAGACAAATCTGCTTTACAACGACCCCAACAAGCGCCCACGCGTCTTCCTGGTGGTGAGTCCGAATCCCCGGGAGGGGAAGACCACGATGGTTATCCACGCCGGAGTGATCTTCGCTACGTCGGGGCTTCGTACCGTGTTGGTCGATACGGATATGCGTCGGCCACGTGCTCACAAGGCCTTCGACGCAACTCCCAGGAATGGGGGCGTCGCAGCGTACTTGATCCAGGGCGGGGACGTGGGCGATTTCATCAACGAGACAGAGGTGCCCAACCTCGATCTGCTCGGTTGCGGGATCCGCCCCCCGAACCCTGTGGAGCTGCTGCAGTCCCGAGCATTTCTCCATCTCTTCGAATCCTTGAAGGCGCGGTACGACATCGTGCTCTTCGATTCGCCGCCCATGCTGGCGGTGGCGGACAGCCGGATTCTGGCGACCCACGTGGATGCGGTTATCTGCGTAGCCAAGTCCCGTCAGACCACCCGGGACACGCTCCGGGAGGGGCGTCGTTATCTCGACGGCGTCTTCCCAGACCCCGTGGGTTGCGTGATGAATGACGTGGACATGTCCAGCGGCTCCTACCATTACTACTACTACTATGGTACGAAGTACGGGTACTACGCGCCTACGGATGAGTTCCTGGACGAGAAGGAAGAGAAAAAGCCCGCTGTGGGCAAGAAGAAAATGAGGTTACCGTGGCGAAGGCGATCGGCATAGACCTGGGTACGACGAACTCCTGTGTCTCCATCATGGAGGCGGGGACCCCGGTGGTGATCTCCAACCCCGAAGGGGGACGGACCACTCCGTCGGTTGTCGCCTTCTCGGACCAGGGGCGTCTCATCGGAACTCTGGCTCGCCGGCAGGCGATCACCAATCCTGAGAGCACAGTAGTCGCTGTGAAGCGACTGCTCGGGCGGAAGTTCAACTCCCCCGAGGTGGCCCGGATGAAGACCGGCTACCCCTTCACCATCGTCGAGGCCAAGAACGGGGATGCGCACGTCGAGGTCGAGTCCAAGGTCTACTCACCTCCCGAGATCTCAGCCTTCATCCTTGAGCAGCTCAAGGAGTTCGCCGAGGAGTATGTCGGGGAGAAAGTCGAGCAAGCGGTGATCACCGTCCCCGCATACTTCAACGATGCCCAACGGCAGGCTACGCGTGATGCCGGCCGCATCGCAGGCCTGGAGGTGCTCCGGATCATCAACGAGCCCACCGCGGCGGCCCTGGCGTTCGGGTTGAACCAGGAGACCCGTGGACGATTGGCCGTCTACGATCTGGGGGGCGGAACCTTCGACATCTCAGTCCTCGAGGTCGGGGACGGGGTCTTCCAGGTGAAGGCCACACATGGCGACACCTTCCTTGGCGGCGAGGACATCGACACCCTCATCTCCGAGATGCTGGTCAAGGAGTTCCAGGACAAGGAGGGCGTGAACCTCCAGAAGGACTTCGTGGCCCTGCAACGGATCCGTGAGGCCGCAGAGAAGGCCAAGATCGAGCTCTCGGTCCTCGAGGAGACAGAGATAAACCTTCCCTTTATCTTCGCCGACGAGGGCGGTCCCCGCCACATCAAGCGCAATTTCTCACGGAAGGAGCTGGAGAAGATCTCCGAGCCCCTGATCGAGAAGACGATCTTCCACTGCAAGAAGGTCCTCGATGACGTGAACTTCAAGGTCGAGGATGTTGACGAGGTCCTGCTGGTGGGCGGCATGACCCGCATGCCCCTGGTCCGCTCCAAGGTGGCGACCTTCTTCAACAAGGCCCCCAACAAGGGCATCGATCCTGATCAGGCTGTCTCGGTGGGCGCCGCGATCCAGGCGGGGATCGTCTCCGGCGAGGTGGACAACGTCCTCCTCCTTGATGTCATCCCTCTTTCCCTGGGAATCGAGACCAAGGGTGGCCTCTTCACCCGCCTCATCGAGCGGAACCGAACGATCCCCACGTCCTGCACGGAGACCTTCACGACCGCGGAGGACTACCAGTCCGTGGTGAACATCCACGTGCTCCAAGGCGAGCGTCCCCTGGCTCGGGACAACAAGTCCCTAGCCCGGTTCGAGTTGGTGGGCATCCCGCCCGCCCGGAGGGGGATCCCCAAGATCGAGGTGACCTTCGAAGTTGACGAGAACGGCATCCTGTCCGTGTCTGCCCGGGACTTGGCCACGGGGAACGAACAGTCCGTACGAGTCCGTCCCTCCAGCGGTCTCTCCGAGAACGAGATCGAGCGCCTGGTGGGAGAAGCCGACAGTCACCGGAAGGCAGATGCCGGCCGTAAGGAACTGGTGGAGATAAAGAACAAGGCCGAGGGCCTCATCTACACCACCGAGCGCTCCCTTGTGGAGTTCGAGAGCTACCTCACCGACGAGGAGGTAGCCACTATCCGCTCCGACCTGGCCAGCTGCCGGGACGTCCTCGACGACGACAAATTCGAGGAGATCCAATCCGCCATGCTGGAGTTGGAGAAGTCCTCCTACCGCATCGCCGAAGTCATGTATCGAGATCTCTCCTAGAGCCTTGTGGGAGGGGCGTCCACGCCCCGATAGCGGGACCTATCCCCGTTCAATATCCCTGTGAAGGATGGAGACCTGGAAGCCGGCGCCGCGGAAGCGGCGGGCGGTGGCCTCGGTGAGCGCGACGGAGCGGTGGCGGCCGCCGGTGCAGCCGATGCAGACCATGAGCTGGGGCTTACCCTCGGCGTTGTTCGCAGGGACCACCGTATCCAGGAACTCGGCCAGGCGCTGGGTGATCTCCCGGGTCTGGTCCCATTGCTCGAGCCACTCCCGGATCTCCGGATCCATCCCTGTCTTCTCCCGTAGGCCTGGCACGAAGTATGGGTTGGGGAGGAATCGTACGTCGAAGAGGTAGGACGCCTCCGTGGGGATCCCATACTTGAATCCGAAGGACATGAAGACCAGGTGCATGCGCCGCTCATCCGGCACCATCAGGAAGTCCCGCACCCGGGTCTTCAGCTCGTGGATCGTCAGGGGCGCGGTGTCGATGAGCTGGGAGGCCTGCTCCCGTACGGGGGCCATGAGCTCCCGCTCCTGGGCGATGGCCTGGGATACCGTGAGCCCTTCCTTCGCCAGGGGATGGCGTCGCCGGGTCTCCGAGTAGCGGCGCACCAGGACCTCGTCGTTGGCCTCGAGGAAGAGCACCCGCACGGTGTGCCCCTGGGCCCTGGCGTCTTCGACGATCTTTTTCATAGATGACGGGAACTGGCGGTCCCGGCTGTCCGCAACCAATGCGACCCGACGGAGCTCGCCTGCGGCGACGAGGAGGGTCAGGAAGGTGTCCATGAGGGCCGCCGGGAGGTTGTCCACCGCCAGGTACCCGGCGTCCTCGAGGACGTTCAATGTGGTGGATTTCCCGGCGCCTGACAGACCTGAGACGATCACCAGATCCAGGCGGTGCTCAGACACCGGCATGGCCCCTCCGATCGCAGTCTGTCGGGGTGCTCCCGTCCATGTTCACGATCTCGTCGTAGAGGGCCTCTCGGTCCGGCGCCGCGAGAAATCGCTTCATGAAGTCCGGGCGGTCCATGAGGTGTCCGAGGCGCGTCAGGAGTGTGAGATGCAGCTCCGGGCGCCCGTCGGGGAGCAGCAGGAGGAAGATCGCGCGTACGGGCTCGCCGTCCGGCGCATCGTCGAAGGAGATCCCCTGAGCGCAACGGGCTACGGCCATGACCACCTGCTGAAACTGGTCATGGTAGACGTGGGGCACTGCCATGCCGCCGCCGAGTGCCGTGGACTGCAGGTGCTCCTGCTCCAGGAGATCCCTGGTGAGGTTGTCGCCGTCGAGACAGGTATACATGCGCTCGATCCGGTGGACCATCTTCCCCAGGCAGGTTTCCAGTTCGCAGTACTGCGTATTAGCCAGGACCAGTTCGCGTGGGAGGATGTCTTCGATCTTCATGGGGTTCCCCCGGCTCAGATGGCCTTGATCCGATCCGATGAAGAGAGCAGGCCGAGCTGCTGGCGGTATTTGGCGACGGTGCGCCGGGCGATCTTGATGTTCTCTTCCTTGAGGACCGTCACGATGCCCTGATCGCTCAGGGGTTTCTTGGGGTCCTCATCCCCGATCAACGTTCGGATACGCTCACGGACGGCCTGGGCCGATAGATCTTCGCCCCGCTCGGATTCAATACGGGCCCCGAAGAAGTACTTGAGTTCGAAGAGTCCCTGGGGGGTCTGCGCGTATTTCTTGGTGGTGACGCGGCTGATGGTGGACTCGTGCATGCCCACCTCCATGGCGACATCTCTGAGCACCAGGGGCCGCAGGTATTTAGGTCCACTCTCCAGGAAGTCACGTTGGAAGTGGAAGATCGCCTCAGAGACCTTTTTCATGGTGGCCTGGCGCTGGTAGATGCTCCTTACGAGCCAGACCGCAGACCGGACCTTGTTCTTCAGGAAGTCCCGGGTGTCCTCGTTTTTGTTCTGGTGTAGAACCCGCCTGTAGTAATCGCTGACCTTGAGCTTCGGGAGGCCGTTCTCGTTGAGCGTCACCATCCATTCGCCGTTACGTCGCTCCACGTAGACATCCGGAATTACGTACTCCGCGGCTCCGGAGGAGAAGCCCCGCCCGGGCTTCGGCTCGAGGCTGGCGATTGCGTTGATGACCCGCCGCATCTCCACATCGCTGAGGCCCAGGCTCTTCTGTAGGTTCACCGCAGAGCGTCCAACGAGGTCGTCCAGGCGCTCGTCAATCACCTTGTGGACCAGGGTGTCCTCGGGGATGTGGAGGCGGGCCTGGATCAACAAGCACTCCCGCAGGCTCCGGGCACCCACGCCGGGCGGGTCGAAGGTCTGCAGCCGAACCAGCACGGCCTCCGCGTACTCCGCATCGACCCCGACCGCGTCGCAGGCCAACTGGATCCCGTCTTCCCTGAGGTAGCCGTTGTCATCGATTGCGCCGATTAGCTCCGCCGCGACGAGCTGCTCTTCGAAGTTGAATGAGGACAAACGGAGCTGCCACATGAGGTGGTCGGAGAGGGTGTCTTCAGCTCCGGCTCGGTTTTCGAAGGCCGGAGTATCTTCCGCCGAGGCCACCGGCCCCGATTGGGGTGGACGGAATGCCTCGTACTGCTCCAGCACCTTCTCGAAGTCCATGTCCTCGGGGGAGGCCGGGGCCGGATCCAGATCCGGCTTGTTGGAATCCTCCTGACCCGACTCCTGGCCCGACTCCTGGGTCGACTCCTGGGTCGACTCCTGGGTCGACTCCTGGGGCGCGAGCGTCCCGGCGGCCGCGTCGTCCTCCGCTGGCTCCACGGACTCCTCGAGGGCCGGGTTCTCGTTGAGCTCTTCCTGGACGAGGCTCTCGAGCTCCAACCGGCTGAGTTGGAGGAGCTTGATGGCCTGCTGGAGTTGCGGCGTCATGCGCAACTCCTGGGTCAACTTCAGATCTTGACGAAGCTCCAGCACTGGCCGTCTCCCGTCCCGAGGGCTGTCCTCGATAATAGCATCGGCGGTCTTGGCACGCAAGATGCAGCGGGCCGAACTGCCTCTGCTCAGAGGCTCTCGATGCGGCCGAGGAAAGTCCCCACGGATTTGGACCAGGAGAGGGTGGCGAGGGTGAGGCGGAGGCGGGCCTGGATCAGCTGTATCCTGGAGTTCAGATGCTCTCTATCCGAGTCCAGGAGGAGGGTCTGGTCGGCGACGCCCAGCTCGTACTGCCTGCGGACCAGATCCCGATTCTCGGCAGACAAGGCCTCCAGGCGCTCCCCGGATCGGAGGGCGCGCTGCGCATCGAGGATCTCTTGACGGGCGACTTCGACCTCGGCCCGGGCCTGGAGCAGGGTCGCGTCCCGGTTGTATCGGGCTTCCCGGACCTTGGAG
Source organism: uncultured Myxococcales bacterium (assembly GCA_964576155.1). Taxonomy (GTDB): domain Bacteria; phylum Myxococcota_A; class UBA9042; order CAIXZC01; family CAIXZC01; genus CAZNWW01. The sequence continues at coordinate 7,881 of CAZNWW010000105.1, forward strand.
CGGGCCTCGTCGGCCAGCGCGAAACGGATCCCGCCGGCGAAGACGTTCCAGTCCAGGGAGACCATCGCCCGCCAGGAGTAGTGTTCCCCGGAGAACCCGGTGTTCGAGGTGGCAGAGCCGTTCCAAATGGCCGACAATGTGGGAACGAACTGCATCCAGATGTCGGTAACGTTCCGCTCGGCCAGGACTCCGGCCTTGTCCATCATCTGTACATCCAGGCGCCTCCCGAGGATGGCATCGTCGGGCTCCTCCCCAACCTGGGACGCCGGGGTCTCCCCTGCGGTCGCCTGGAAGGCAGCGTCCTGCTGCCCCATGAGTACTGCGAGGCTGCGCCGGGCATGGTCAAGACCCAGACGGGCCGCAGCGAGACCGTCCTCGGCCTGGACCACCGCCATGTCGAAACGGACCCGCTCATTCGGGAGAGCCACCTCGGCTGCCTCCCGGGCCTTCAGGAGCGTGCCGTTGGTATGCACAATGGTGAGGTTCTCGGTCATGAGGTCTACCGCGGACTGGGCCGTGGCCACCCCGTAGTAGAGCTGCACCACCGCGTAGAGGAGGTTCTCCTCGGTGAACCGGCTCTGGAGGTTTGCCAACTCCCGTCCGGTGTAGACGTTCTTGATCTGGGGGAAGGTCCGGGCGTTGAGGAGCGAGACGCCGACGTTGACTGCGCCGTCCCAGTTGTGCCGTGACTGGATCACGTTGGAGGCGCTGTCGGAGCTGCCGGCGTCCGAAGGCGTATCGCAGAGGGTAGGGGCCGGCCCCATGGTCGTCGTGTCCCAGCTCGCACAGTTCATCGCGGCCAGGGTGAAGACATCGTTGAAGCCCCCGAAGTCGAGCTTGATCTCCTTGTCCGCCAGGGTGTAGGAGCCCGTGATGTTCACGAAGGGCAGCAGCAGGGTGTAGGCCATGCGGACCTGGGCCTGCGCCTGAACGATTTTTTCCTTGGACGCCCTCAACTGCGGGCTGTAAGCCCGGGCGCGGTCCAGGGCGTCCTGGAGCGTCAAGGAGGGCATTGTGCGGTAGTCAGCGCCCTCCGCCGAGAGAGCCCCGGTTGGAGCGGCGAGGATGATGACGACGAAGGCGGTGGCCACGAGGCGCGCGGCTCGAGAGTTGTGCATGGGGGTCTCCTGGGTCATACCGCTGTCATCTTCGAGGCGATCACGTCGATGAGCGTCCAGGCGATCAGACTGACGACCGCGAGGCCCACGAGGGTCGCTACCCACCGGAGCGTGGGGAACCGCTGGAAGAGGTTGGCCGTGGCCACACGTGCGCGCTCGATGAGATAGTACATGGCCGGGACCACCAGGAGGGTGAGCACCGTGGCGAACACCAGTCCATAGATCACCGCGATGGCCATGGGGCCCCAGAACTCCATGGATCCGGTGCCGGTCTCGATGGTCAGGACCCGGAAGTCAAAGTCCCAGCCCTGGGCCATGGGGATCAGTCCCAGGGTGGTGGTGCCCGCGGTGAGGAGCACCGGCCGCATGCGCACTGCGCCGGCCTCCACCAGCGCGTCCACGAGTTCATAGCCCCGGTCCCGTAGCTTGTTGATGAAGTCGATGAGGACGATGCCGTTGTTGACGACCACCCCCGCCAGGCT
>CAZNWW010000106.1:0-1279 GCA_964576155.1 uncultured Myxococcales bacterium
TTCAGCCGATGTCGGAAGATTAGGAAAACCAAACGGGACGCGCCCCTCAGGGCCGACCATGATGTCGGCGATGGTGACGCTGCCGAGGGCAGTTTCGATGTCAGCCATGGCTTGGTCGAGCTTGCGGTGGAGGGGGCAGAGGGCGTCACGGTGCTCCGGCAAATCAAGGGGGCAGGACCTGATTCGTTGAAGTGGGTCAACGGCATTGACGACGTCGAGGATCGTGATGGTTTCCGGCGACTGCTGAAGTGTAAAACCACCGCCCAGACCCCGTTGGGAGCACACGAGGCGGGCCTTGACCAGGGTCTGCATCACCTTGGCCAGATAGCCGGACGGGACCTTGGTCGAGTCGGCGATATCACGGGTGAGGTGCAGTTCGTCAGGACTCCTTGCCAGGTAAGCGATAGCGCGAAGGGCATATTCTGCGGTCTGGGAAATCATGCTCCACCCATTTTCTGTCCACGAGAATTTTCCCAGTGGACCTTGGCATCCAGAATAGAGAGGATTATCGTCCCCGCCAAACAGGACCTGTGGGTCCAGAACTCCGCTTTCCGTCAAGGGAGGAAAAGGAAGTGCATTTGAACACATCGAGAAGAGTCTGGGGCGCGTTCTGGTCGGTCGTCGTGTTGTCGTTCGGGGTCTTGGGTTACTACGGCTACCAGATCTATGTGGAGGCGCCGCCGATCGCTCAACATCGGGCTGGCCCTGATGGCCCTGCTCTCTCTGTTGCCCATCGGATTGCTCCAGGCACTGGCCGCCGTCCAGCATGGACTGTGGTATGCTCGGTCGGCCGATTTCATGCAGCAGGACCTGCTCCAGAACCTGCGCTGGCTTCGAGTGGTCGGCGATGTGATCTTCTCGATTGGTATGGTCGGCATCGGTGTCTTCACCGTCCGCCTGAAGACCGGAGGATCCATCAAGGGCGCTCGCTCGGAGTGAGGGACACCATTTACTGGAGTTGATACAATAGGGTTTGATTGGTTTTCGGACTGACGCAAGGAGGCCTGATGACGGCTACCGACACGCGCAAGGCTCAGTATCTGCACGGCTCGGACGCGGCGGAGCAGGCGCGCCTTGAACAGATGACAAAGATCCTCGGAGGGATTGACTTCCTGCCTCCCCTCAGGCCGGGGATGCGCATTCTCGAGGTGGGCTGTGGTGTAGGGAGCGTGGCACGTGCGGTAGCCCGCAAGGTTGCTCCTGGTGGAGAAGTAGTCGGGATTGACCAGCAGCAGGCACAACTTCATCAGAGAACTTTGTATTCAGACAGAACCTTGCT
>CAZNWW010000106.1:1289-9421 GCA_964576155.1 uncultured Myxococcales bacterium
GGCGACCCAGCAGGGAATCGAGAACCTCTCACTTCACCTGGGTGATGCGGCCGGGCTGGACCTGCCCGCGGCAGAGTTCGACGGTGCCTACTGCCGCTTCCTTGTCGAGCACGTGCCGGAGCCGGTCGCCGTGGTCCGCGAAATGATGCGCGTGGTCAAGCCCGGAGGGTGGGTATGCTGCTTTGAGTGGGAGAACGGTTGTTCGGTAAACTACCCGGACACTCCGGCTGCACAAGCCGTGTGGCAAGCCGTCTACGAGCTTCAGACCTCAATTGGAGGGGATCCACATATCGCCCGGAAATTGTATGAGATCCTGAGCCAGGCGGGGTTGGAGCAGGTCGAGGCCGAAGGACGCGCATGGAGCATCGCCGCGGCCGACCAGGACAAGCTGCATGTCTACGTCGAGGGTGCAAGGGAGATCTTTCGCCAGGCACGTGAGCGACTCTTGTCGGAAGACCGAGTGTCACGGAAACTGCTGCAGCAGGCTGACGACGAACATGAGAGACTCCTGAACCATCCGGCGTCGTTCGTGATGGAGGGATACGTGTACGCAACTGGGACGAAGACCAGCACCAACGGAGGTAGATCGTCATGAGCTACGTGAAGGAAATCGACATTGCTGCTCCCCTCGACAAAGTGTGGGCGGCCTGGACCACCAAGGCAGAGACCGAGCGCTGGCTGGCCCCCCGGGCGAACGTCGTCTTCTCGGAGGGAGGCGCGTACGAGTTCTTCTGGGACGAGAATCCAGAACGCGACAGCACGCTTGGCTGCACCTTGTGTTCCACAGGAAAACGCACATTGCGGCCCCCTCTCGCGAGCGACCCCTAGGTTCCATGCGGGTTTCCGGACTTGAGATTGTTCAGATTGCTCAAAACGCGTAGTAACTAAGGTTGGCAATTTCCGCTTGACATGCCTGAGGCAACACGGAAGCATGGTAGCAACCTCGTCGGAGGAGGCGCCAATGTGCCTCAGGATCAGCACCCGCAAGCGCACTGACGGCACCAAGGTCGAATACGTCCAACTCGCGCACAACTACCGGGACGATAAGACCGGCCGGCCCAAGCCGAAGATCCTCTACCACTTCGGTCGCAGGGACCGGGTCGACGAGGAGGGGCTGCGGCGACTGGTCCGCAACATAGCGCGTTTCTTGGGTGCGGAAGACGAGTTGGCCATTGCTGCCAGCGTTGACCCCACGTTGGCGCGAATGCGTTTCCTGGAAAGCCGTCCCATGGGCGCTGCGTGGATGCTCAGCGAGCTCTGGAATAAACTCGGGATCGATAAGGAGCTTGTCCGCATCGCCCGCACCGGCAAGACCAAGAAGCCCAAGGAGGTGGCTGGCACCATCCTGGGTATGGTGCTCAACCGCTGCCTCGACCCCCGATCCAAGCATGCCACACCAGAGTGGTTGGACGAGTCGGTCTATGCTCCGGGGGTGCCGGACGGGCTGTACGACGAGAAGCTCTACCGTGCCATGGACTTCCTCCTGGAAACAGACGCGGCGTTGCAAAAGGCCGTGTTCTTCTCGACCGCGGACCTGCTCAACCTGGAGATGGACCTCCTGCTCTACGACACGACCAGCAGCTACTTCGAGATGGAGTGGGATGACGAGGAGCGGCAGGAGCGGCAAGAACGGTGGGAAGCCTATGACCGAGGAGATGGCCCTGAGCCCTCTCGGCCGCGGCCCCAGGTCGTCAACACACCTCATCTGCGGATGCAGGGCCACTCGAAGGACCATCGCCCGGATCTGGCACAGATCGTTATCGGCATGGCAGTCACCCGGGAGGGGATCCCAGTCCGGTGCTGGACCTTCGAGGGCAACAAGAACGACGCCACGACCATCGAGACAGTCAAGAAGGATCTTGCTGGCTGGCGACTGAACCGGGTGATCTGGGCGGTAGACCGGGGAATGGTGTCGGACGACAACCTGAAGCTCTTGCGGGGCGGCGGAGCGCACTACATAGCGGGCGAGAAGATGCGCAGCGGAAAGAAGACCGTGGAGGAGGCGCTGTCCCGTCCCGGACGATACAGGAAGGTCCGCGACAACCTGGAGATCAAGGAGGTCGTAGTGGGGACTGGGGAGCGACGGCGCCGGTACGTCGTCGTCCGCAACCTGGCCCAGGAGGTCCGGGACGAAAGGGAACGGAAGGGTCACCTGAAGCGTCTAGAGGAAGCCCTGTCCAAGCTCCCTGATGACCCGGAGGACTACACCAAGGAGGTGTACCGGCTGGTCGCCCACAAGACCCTGGGTCGTTACCTGCGCCTCGTGAAGGGTCGGCCCGTGCTCGACCGGAAGAAGGTGAAGGCCGAGGAGCGGCTGGACGGGAAGTACCTCCTGGTGACGAGCGATGACAGCTTGAGCCCGGAGGACGTGGCTCTGGGGTACCGTCAGCTCTTCGAGATCGAGCGGGCCTGGCGGGACATGAAATCCGGGCTGGACCTCCGTCCCATGTACCACCGGAAGGCGGACCGGATCCGGGCCCACGTCTTGCTGTGTTGGCTGGCCCTGCTCTTGGTCCGGGTTATCGAGACCCGTACCGGACGGACTTGGCCTCGCGTACGTCAGGAGATGGATCGGCTCCATCGCGGCGTCTTCGAGAACAACGACGTGCGCGTCGTGAAGCGCACGGAGATCAGTACGCTCCAGTCGCAATTGTTTAAGGCCCTCGTGATCGCCCCTCCGCCGCGTCTGGAGTCGATCGAGCCCAAGCGACGCGGGAATCCGCCGAAAGACGCGTAGACACACACTTCCCGAAGACCCCATTTTCGTAGTAACACGGCTCACTACGCCCGGAGACCCGCTTCAGCCAACGCTCATGCGGCAATGAGGCCTCTTTCGTGTACTACTTGCTGTGGAAGACGAGAAGACCGATACCGGCCTGGACTGGTCCGCCGGCGTCGGTGATCAAGAGGACGTCGTCCAGATTGATAACTACGTTCGCTGTGTCAGATAGCCCACCAGCGTCTGAGATTCACGCGGTGACTTCCACCGAGTTGTCAGCGCCTCTCGTTGGCTGGGCCGAAGGGTGACGCAAGGAACCCTGAGGTCCAAGCCCCTACCGATAGTAGAGCTCCCCGTACTCGTCGTCGCAATCGCAGTCGTTGAGGAAGCCATGGTCGTCATGGCCGCAGCCGCCCGCGACGGTGGCCCCCATCTTGAACACCGCGGCACACCAATGGTTGTCGCCGTCCCAATGCAGACCCCAGTTCCCCGCGCCGAGGCAGGAACCGCTGGTGTAGTAGAAGGAATCGCACCCTCCCTCCGCACCATTGCCGCAGTAGGGCTCGTTCGAGTTGCTCATGTAGGGCTGGAACGCGCCCTGCTGGGCGATGCAGGTCTGCTGTTTGTCCCGCAGCGCTGCCAGCACCGCATTGGAGATGGTCCCGCCGTTGAAGTGCCAGGCGGCTCTGCCGTTGTCCGTGAGGTCCTTCACCAGCAAATCCGCGGGGTTGACCGAGGACGGGATACGCGCCCGGCAGAGGGTCGCGTCCACTGCACATTCGGAGAGCGCCTGGCCGAGAGGATCCTGTCCCGCTATGTAGCTCTGCTTGACCCAGTTGAAACGGGTCCAGCCGCCGCCGTCGATGGTCATGTCGCAGTGGACATCGAAGGGCTCGCCGCCACCCTCACCGTCGGGATCGATGGCGTAGGTGCCGTCGCCCACGGAGAGGCCCGCGTCGAGGAACGCCTTGCAGGATGCGGTCGCGCAGATGTCGGGAGTCCCGGGATCACAGTCGTCGTCGACGCCGTTGTCACAGTCCTCATCGTTGCCAGGGAAGACCGCGGCGTTTAGAGGCTCGCAGTCGTCTACATCAGCGCTGCCGTCGTTGTCGTCGTCATCGTCGACGCAGTCGGCCGTGTCGTCGCCGTCGAAATCGGCGAAGCCTTCGTCGACCTGCCCGTCGCAGGTGTTGTCCTCGCCGTCGCAGATCTCCACAGCGGCCTCTACGCAGAGTCCGCCCTCGCACTCGCCAACGCAGATCCCGTCGGATACACAGTCGCTGCCGTCCCCGTACAGCGCATGTACACACCCCGCGACAAAGTCGCAGTAATCCAAGGTGCAGGGATTGGCGTCCTCGCAGGTGAGGACCACGCCCGGCTGGCATGCCGCCGCGGCACAGAAATCGCCCTCTGTGCAGGCGTTGCCGTCGTTGCAAGCCAGGGCGTTGGCCGCATGCTGGCAGCCCTGCTCGGGATCGCAGGAGTCATCGGTGCAGAGGTTGCCGTCATCGCAGTCGACGCCCTCCCCTCCGGGCTGGCACACGCCCTGAGCGCAGGAATCGCCCACAGTGCAAAGGTCGCCATCGCTGCACGGCGCAGCGTTATCGGTATGCTGGCAGCCGTCGCCAGGATCGCAGCTATCGTCGGTACAGAGGTTGCCGTCGTCGCAGCCCAGGGCGCCGGCTCCGGAATTGCAGTCGCCCCCCGCGCATTGATCGCCGACGGTGCAGAGGTCGCCGTCGTCGCAAGGCACGGTGTTGGCTGTGTGGACGCAGCCGATTTCAGGGTCACATCCATCGTCGGTGCAGATGTTCTGATCGCCGCAGGTCAGCAGGACGCCGGCAAGGCACGAGCCGCTCGCACATTGGTCGTCGGCGGTGCAGAGGTTGCCGTCATCGCAGGGATCTTCATTCGGCGTGTACCCGCACCCGCTCTCCGGATGGCAGTCATCATCTGAACACGGGTTGTCGTCGTCGCAGCTCAGTGAGCCCGCACCAGCCTGGCAGGTTCCTCCGGCACAGGAGTCGCCGATGGTGCAGACGTCGTCGTCGCTGCACGGTGCGGTGTTGTCGGTATGCTGGCAGCCGTCGCCAGGGTCGCAGCCATCGTCGGTACAGAGGTTGCCGTCGTCGCAGCCCAGGGCGCCGGCTCCGGAATTGCAGTCGCCCCCCGCGCATTGATCGCCGACGGTGCAGAGGTCGCCGTCGTCGCAAGGCACGGTGTTGGCCGTGTGGACGCAGCCAATTTCAGGGTCACATCCATCGTCGGTGCAGATGTTCTGGTCACCGCAGGCCAACAGGATTCCGGCCTGGCACGATCCGCTCGCACATTGGTCGCCTGCTGTGCAGAGGTTGCCGTCATCACAGGGATCCTCATTCGGCGTGTACCCGCACCCGCTCTCCGGATCGCAGTCATCATCTGAACACGGGTTGCCGTCGTCGCAGCTCAGTGAGCCCGCACCAGCCTGGCAGGTGCCTCCGGCACAGGAGTCGCCGATGGTGCAGACGTCGCCATCACTGCAAGACGCCGTGTTGTCCTGGTGCACGCAGCCGGCCAGGGGATGGCAACCATCATCCGTGCACAGGTTGTCGTCCGCGCAGTTTGCCGGCTGGCCGCCGGTGCAGGCGCCGTCCGCGCAATGCTCACCGATGGTGCATGCGTCGAGGTCGCTGCACGGCCCGCCCTCATGGTCGGGCACGAACGAGCACTCGCCCGTCCCGGGATCGCAGGCCGCGGCCAGGCATGGAGCATCAATGCCTTCGGGCTCGGCGCAGACCACCTCGCTGCCCGGGACCACCGCGCAAAGGTAGGGGAAGGTGTTCTTGTTGCAATAGAGCGTTCCGGTGCAGACGTCGTCGTCGTCGAGCCCGGCGCAGTCGCCGTCCTCCTGGCACGAGCAGTCCACGGGGACGCCAACGCACGCTCCGTCTCCGCATTCGTCCGCTACAGTGCAGGGGTTACCATCGTCGCAGTCGTCACCGTTGACCGTGTATTGACACTCGCCCATCTCGTCGCAGGCATCATCGGTACAGAGGTTGCCGTCATCGCACAACAGCGGCGCGCCCACGCAGACGCCTGCCAGGCACCCGTCTCCCTTTGTGCATGGATCGCTGTCATCGCAGGTCTCGCCATCCAGCGGGAGATTCTCGCAGCCCCCCTCGCCGAGACACGAGTCAGTCGTGCATTGGTCGCCGTCGTCGCAGAGGTTCACGTAGTCGCCGTTGACCACCACCGGCTCATCGGTCTCACCGTCGCAGTCGTCGTCTTGGCCGTTGCAGGTTTCCCCGGTCGGGGCGGAGGCATCGCATTCGGTGAGATCTTCAGCGGTGCAGACCCGTTGGCCGTGGCACGTGCCCCACTCGTTTTCGACCTGGCACGGAGTCGTCAGGCCGAGGGACACCGACTTGTCGCTGCACTGACAGATTCCGTCCTTGGCTACGCATTGCTCGATGACCACGCCATCGATGGTTGCCGCCTCTTCGCAAGAGAATCCGGAAGGGCACATCTCCCCGTCGCTGCATTCTCCGCCGCAGTAGGATCCCTCCCAGTCGCCGTAGCTGAGGCACGCGTCCTGCGTCCCCCCGGGACCGGTGCAATCTGCGGAGTCACCGCAAGGCTTGCACAGGGGGCCGTGGTCCGAGACGCAGATGTGCACGACGTCGGGGCCGAGGTCGACCTGCTTGCAACTCCAGCCCGGCGGACATTCCGTGACACAGAAGTCGGTGCATACCCCTGCGCCCATATGATCGACGCACCACCCGGAGATGCACTGATCGTCATCGGTGCAAGGGTCGAGGAAGCAGCCCTCCCCGGGCTCGCACTCCGGCGCGAAGTCGTCCTCTACATCACCTGGGAGCTCGCCGGTGAGTTCGAGCCCCGTTTCGATCCCCGGAACATCGAGCCTCGCCTCATTCCCGTCGCCAACGTCCATGGCGTCGGCGATACCGGCATCCATATCGGCAAAGACGACGACCGCCGGGCTGTTGCGTCCGCAAGCTGACAGGAGAAGAATGAGAAGAAGTCCGTAGCGCGTCATGGTGTCCTCCGGTGTGCTCGACTACTCCGACTGTACCAAAAAAGTAGCGATGGGTGCACGCACCCGACTACATCATGTCTATAGGATCTACGTCGACATCGGCTCGAACTTTGTTCGGAACTGTCTTTCGGATCATCGGCATGGCGACGGTGATCAAACGCTGGAGCGCGCCGCGGCTTGGGGCGCGGAGGAGGATCTGCATCCTCAGCCTTGTCTTGATTCGTGCTATCGGTGCAAGCGTCGGGCCCATGATCTCCACCCCGGCGGCCTTCGCCGATCGATCCAGGGCAGCCACCAGCCTGCGGGCTGTCTCCTCCACCACCGCATCCTCTGTCCCGGACAGGCGCACCAGGGCAAGCGCGGTCCATGGGGGCCACTCCCGCATTTTTCGGAGCCGCAGCTCCTCCTCGGCGAAGCCCTCGAAGTCGTGCTCCTGGGCGTGGATGAGGGACATGTGCTGGGGCATGAAGGTCTGCACCAGGACCCGCCCTGCCCGGTCCCCACGGCCCGAGCGTCCTGCTACCTGGGTCAAGAGCTGGAAAGTGCGCTCCGCTCCACGAATGTCTGGAAAACCCAGGGTCAGATCCGCCATGAGCACGCCCACCAGGGAGACTCCGGGGAAGTCATGACCCTTGGCCAAGATCTGGGTCCCCAGGAGGATGTCGAGATGCCCCCGCTTGAAGCGCCCGAGGGTCTCCATCAAGCGCCGCTGGCCGGTGCGTCCGTCCACCAGGGCGCAGCGCATGTCCGGGAAGAGCTCGCCGACAGACTCCGCTGCCCGTTGGAGTCCGTAGCCCACCCGCTGAAGCTCGTCGCCGCCGCAGGCTGAGCAGAGTTTGGGCACCTGTGCATTGTGGTCGCAATAATGGCAGGTGAGCCGAGGCCAGGGGTGCTCGTGGTAGGTCAGGGACACCGCGCAGTCGGGGCAGGTCGGCACGAACCCGCAGATCGGGCAGAGGAGGAAGGGCGCGTAGCCCCGACGGTTGAGGAAGAGGATCGTCTGACCGCCGGCCACGTGGTTCTCGAGGATCTGCTCTGCGAGGACATCGCTGAAGACCCCGTTCTGGTCCCTGGTCCTTCGCCGACGCATATCCACCAGATCCACGTCGGGCAGGGGACGCGGCGTTGCCCGGCGCCGCAGGGACACCAGGGTGAGCTTGCCTGTGCGGGCGTTGTGATAGCTCTCCAGGGACGGGGTTGCAGACCCGAGGACGACCGTAGCGCCGGCCTCACGGCCCCGCACCAGGGCCAGGTCCCTGGCGTTGTAGTATGGCTCCTGCTCCTGCTTGAAAGAGGGCTCGTGCTCCTCATCCACTACTATAAGCCCTACCCTCGAAAGAGGCGCAAATATTGCAGAACGTGCCCCCAAGACGATGG